>NZ_JBHNPV010000014.1:0-2737 GCF_059082735.1 Actinotignum sp. usb-actsch-rep-73
AGAGTTTGATCAGATGATCACTTGGCAACAGCCTTCTTCAGGGTGGAGCCAGCGGAGAGCTTCACGCCGAAGCCAGCCGGGATCTGAATCTCTTCGCCCGTGCGCGGGTTGCGACCGGTGCGCGCTGCACGCTCGACGCGCTCTACGGAGAACAGGCCGGTGATCTTCACGGCTTCACCCTTACCAAGGGACTCAACCAGGACGTCCTGGAAAGCGCCAAGAGCTGCATCTGCTTCGACCTTGGTCAGGTTTGCGCGCTCTGCGATCTGCGCAACGAGCTCGGTGCGATTGATGGGCATGAGAACCTCATTCCTATTGTTACTATCAGCTGTCACGGCGACAGCCACTGGGGAAACAGTACGAAAAAACTGAGCCATTTGTCAGTTCGTTACGGCATTTTTCGCAATTTATGGCTTATTTCTCGCATTTTGGATCCCCATAGAGCATGAGCGACCACCTAAAAAGCCATTTTTATTGACTTGGGTCACATTTCTTTGGTTACCTTTGCTGACAGAACAAAGTAATCAAACGAGGTTCGAATAACTCAACAGGTCTTTCAAAGCCATGAACGAAAGACCACATCATCACGCACACACAACCACGTGTCCAGCGCACCAAGGGGATAGCTTACTCCCTTGTTTCCCCTCCTCGAACACTCGTCCAAACCGGGTGCGAGATAGGCCACGCGATGCAGGAAACACCCGCGCGCGAGAGGAAGATTGGAAGAGCCCAACAACCTCTTAGAGTTCCAGGAGAATCCATGGCTCTCGGACGAAATGAAACGGCTACCGAAACCGGCAAGACCGTTCATCCCGTTGACCAAGTCCCATCCTTTGGCAAACTTTCAGTTCTTGGCATTCAGCACGTGTTGGCTTTCTACGCTGGCGCCGTCGTTGTTCCTCTTGTTATCGCATCCGGTCTCGGCCTCGATAACGAAACCCTGATCCACCTGATCAACGCCGACCTGTTCACCTGCGGTATCGCCTCGATCATTCAGTCGGCCGGCCTCGGCCCGAAGATCGGAGTGAGGCTGCCCCTTATCCAGGGCGTCACCTTCACTGCAGTTTCGCCCCTTATCGCAATCGGTATCGCCGCCACTCCAGCCGGTGCCGATCCGAAGACCGGCCTTGCCACCATGTATGGCTCCATCATTGCGGCCGGCCTCGCCACTTTCTTCGTGGCACCTTTCTTCGCGAAACTCCTTCGCTTCTTCCCACCCGTCGTCACCGGCACACTTCTGACCGTCATGGGTATCACGCTCATCTCCGTCTCCGCTGGCGACATCGTGTCGTGGGGCACCTACGCGGCAGAGGGGCAGGACGCTGGCGCACTCACTCTGCGCGGCCTCGCCTACGCATTCGGCACCCTGGTAATCATCGTTGCCATCCAGCGCATCTTTAAAGGCTTTATGTCGACCATCTCGGTCCTCGTCGGCCTGGTTGTCATGACCGCTATCGCATTCGCCCTTGGCGACGCCAACTTCTCTGATATCGGTCAGTCGGCATGGGTTGGCGTGACCACCCCGTTCTTCTTCGGCATTCCGAAGTTCAACATCGCCGCAATCATTTCAATGCTCATCGTCATGGCAGTAACCATGGTTGAAACCACCGGCGATGTTTTCGCAACCGGCGAGGTCGTCGGCAAGCGCATCACGCCGAAGCACGTTGCAAACGCTCTTCGCGCAGATGGTCTATCCACCCTCCTCGGTGGCGTCTTCAACTCGTTCCCCTACACCTGCTTCGCCCAGAACGTCGGTCTGGTTCGACTGACCCGCGTGAAGTCCCGCTGGGTTGTCACTGCAGCCGGCATCATTATGATCATCCTCGGCATCCTGCCGAAGGCTGGCGCAGTGGTTGCCTCGATTCCCGGGCCGGTCATCGGTGGCGCATCTCTGGCCATGTTCGCGAACGTTGCCGTTGTCGGTATCCAGACCTTGTCCAAGGTCGACATGCGCGATCACCGCAATGCCGTCATCGTTTCGACCTCCATTGGTCTGGCCATGCTGGTCACCCTGAAGCCCGATCTTGCATCCCTGATGCCGTCATGGTTGCAGATCATCTTCGGTTCCGGCGTGACCATCGGTGCGCTGATAGCTTTCATTCTGAACCTGCTCTTCTTCCACGTTGGCAAGCAGGATGGCCCGGATGTTGCAATCGTTGACGGTCGTCCCGTGGACCTCGATCAGGTCAATGCGATGGATCGCGAGACCTTCGTTGAAGCCTTCAAGAGCATGTACGACGGTGACGTCTGGCCCGTCGAACGCGCATGGGAGCAGCGTCCGTTCACCGATGCAACCGAGCTCCGTAAGGCATTCGAGGACGAGGTCCTCGGTGCATCTGCTGATGAACAGGAAGCTTTGATCAGCGCCTACGTTGACATCGCCGACTTGGCCTCCAACCAGGATGCCAACGAGCAGGCGCATGCTGACACCGCAGCCCTCGCTCTTGGCGAATTCAACGATGCTGAACTCAAGGAGCTGCAGGCAGCATCGGCTGCCTACCGCGAGAAGTTTAATCGCCCGCTGGTTGTCTGCGTGACCAATCTTGCCGATCGCGAACAGCTGATTGCTTCGGCATGGAAGCGCGTCGAGTCTTCGCAGACGCGTGAAGCACGCTTCGCACTCGGTGAGGTCATCGACATTGCCGACGAGCGTTTCAACATTCTGGTTGCTGATGCGAACCCGATCCGCACCGCGTGGGGTCGCAACTTTGACCAGGTCGACTGACCGATCCTGATT
>NZ_JBHNPV010000015.1:0-455 GCF_059082735.1 Actinotignum sp. usb-actsch-rep-73
AGGCAACAACCTCGTGTCTACGCCTACTGACGAGCCCACACGTTGCCCGCTGGCGCGACGATCATCTGGAACCTCAAAGATGCCTACCCGCCTGGCGTTTGCCGAACACGGGGCAACCTCGCGGCGCTGGTGAGGGGTTGGGGCCTTCGAATCTCTCATGCCTTGTCAGAGGTCAGCGGGCGGGGCCAACCGTGCGCAAAGTCCCCGAATCAAACAAGGTATTAACACTTCGGGCTTCGTCGGCAGTACCAGTGAGGGGTGAAATCCCGCTGAGTGTTGCTCGGTTTTCTTGCGCTTTGTCCGTCCGGATTTGGGTTTCCCAGGGACGTACAGGTGAGGGCAAAAAACTCGGAGCTTCTCATCCGGTGTTCTGGATCCCTCTCTGGCAGGTGTTCGCCTGTCTTGAGTTAACAAACTGGTTTCTAAAAAGGAGGAATCATGACAGATCAAATGGT
>NZ_JBHNPV010000016.1:0-40677 GCF_059082735.1 Actinotignum sp. usb-actsch-rep-73
AGGCCAAGGAACGTTCGCTTGCGTTAACAGGCCTATCTAGCAGCAATCTTCTCGGGATTGGAGCCGCTATGTTCGCAGTAGGAGTTATTGGACTATCTACTCGAAAGCGCTCAAAGGAGTAACTTCCTAGCTAGTTGAAAAGGAACGGAGCCAAGAATATGACAAAATCTTATTCTTGGCTCCGTTCCTATACTCACCAGCCGATTGTTCCTCCGACCCCTCCGGCTTCACCGAAGACGAAGTTGTCGAAGGCCGGTGCTTCCGGAATCCTGACACTGCTGGCCCTCGGTGGCCTGATGACAGCAGATGGAGCTCTTCTGGTGACACGTCGCAAGAAGAACCTCATGCGACCCATTTGATTACAAGGACCTAGTCCTGATCACACAATGGTGCGCCGTCGAATCTCACCGGTTCGGTGGCGCGTCATTATGTATACCCGCACATGAGCCTCGTCCCCCATGATCAGCACTGTTTACGCCTAGGCTGAAAGACAAAAACACCAACCACACAGCCAAAAGGCGAATACTGAAAAAAGGGGAAGCGCGATACCCAACGTGGAACTCAAACCACCTGAGGTGGATGCATCGCCCCTAGCCCCGCACTGCGTTGACGGAGCGAAGGTAGAGATTCTGACCTTGCGCGCAGTCCCTCTTGGAGGCTTGTGCGCAATGACTGTCGCACGCACGCTACTCCAACGCCGGTCCCTCATTGGCGCGTGGTGCTTTGTTGACCATTACGGTCCCGACAGGGTCTTAGACGTTGGCGGCATGGGCGTTGCTCCGGAGTTCCCGCGCGTCACTATCAAACCGCGCCTCAACGTCGAGCCCGTCGCTCGGTTAGACGTGCGGGCCTGATCAGCGTCTCAAAGCCGAGCCTTCCAAACATTCATCGGGTCGGGCGTTTCGATCTGCAGTCGGGTGGTCAGCCAAGATGTTCCCAATCGTCTGCGTGAACCCAGCCGTTATCTGCGATCCAAGCTCATCACGTTACCGGCTGCACTTAGTGCGACGGTTTTGGGTGTTTGAGCCTGGATGTGTCGCGTGGGGTGTACTTGGTGCGGTCGTGGGGGTGGTTCTAGGTCAGTAAACTTAGAATGATATTGTCTTATTTCTCGGGCATTAGCCCGAATATCGCATTATCGAAAGTGCTTTTACAGCAAGCGCCTAAAACTGAATTTTGCTCTGTTGCCAGAGCGGGTCTAGTGGCATCCGAAGCGCGTCTAAGGCCTTGGAGTACACGCCTCCAAGGCCTTAGAGTCAGCGATTTAAAAGGGAAAAATCCCCACGGATTTAACCGTCAATTTGCGGAGACACGTCAACAAATTCGGTTATAGGCGCCGCCTGCTCACGTACCTTTTGCGCTTCGGCTTCGCTAACTATAGCCTCTGCCTTTTCTTCGGCATCACACCGCGCCTTGTAGTTTTCTATCTCATGCGCCTTGGCCGCCTCGTCCCAGCCAAGAATATCCGCAGCTATTGTCGCAACCTCGTCAATAACAGCCAATCCGCGATCCCGATGCTCGTAAGAGAGTCTGGTGCGGCGCGCCAGTAAGTCTTCCACATGCAAAGCGCCCTCATGCAAAACACCAAACGCTATTTCTGCACGCAGATACTCTTCAGCGCCCTTAAGCTCCTTCCCTAAAGAAGGATCCTTCTCAATCATTTTGAAAATCAGCTTGATATCACTTCCGTACCTGTTTAACAGATCTTCTACGTGATCCACGCTCAAACCGTTTTTCTTTGCCAGCGCCTCACGCTGTTCCCACATAGCTTCATAGTCAACAGCTCCAGAAAGCGGAGTGCTTCTGGTAACGCACGGCATTTGCTTAGCCAGCTCCTTACCCAAGGCAAAATCAACAGCATCTTCAGCCATCTGCCTGTAACTCGTAAGCTTCCCACCTGCTATAACAGTGAGCCCCGGAGCAGCTTCGGTAACTGTGTGCTCCCTGGAAACCTTGGTTGACTTAGCCTTATCTCCGTCCAAAGTTCCTGGCTGCAACAAAGGCCGTAGCCCAGCGAAAGCCCCAATGATGTCATCACGTGTTAGCGGGTTAGCCAGCACCGAGTTCGCATGTTCAAGCAGATAATCAATATCCTCAGAATCAGGTACCGGTTCCAACCTGTTTTCATGGTATTTGGTATCAGTAGTTCCTATAACCCAATAACGCTTCCACGGGATTATAAACAACACAGACTTCTCTGTGCGCAAGAATAAACCAACTTTGGAATCAATCTTTTCCTTCGGCACAACAATATGAATGCCCTTGGAGGCCAAAACTTTCAAGCCACCCGTAGAACCGGAAAGAGACTGTGTTTTCTCAGTCCAAACTCCCGTTGCGTTAATGATGGATTTTGCCTTAACCACATGTTCAGCGCCTGTTTCCATATCACGAAGTTTGGCGCCAACCACCTTGTTTCCATCCTTGAGCATTTCAACAACCTGGGTACGATTCGCAGCCAAAGCGCCAAACTGAGCGGCCGTGCGAACCAGATTCACCACCAGACGGGCGTCATCCACCCTGGCATCGTAGTAAACCAAAGAGCCAATAAGTGCGTCTTTTTTCAACGCGGGCGCAAGCTCCAATGACCCTTTCTTCGAGTAGTGCTTTTGAATGGGCACTGAACCCCTATGTGCAAACTGTGCGATGGCGTCATACATTCCCACCCCAACAGCCGAATAAGCCCGCTCTATTACGCGCATTTTTATGGGCCACAAAAAAGGCTGTGCTTTCACCAAATGTGGAGCCGTGTGGGTAAGTAATAAGCCACGTTCCCTCAAAGACTCAGCAACCAAGGCAAAATTAAGTTGATAAAGGTATCGCAGACCACCGTGCACCAGCTTTGAAGATCGCGACGAAGTGCCGGAGGCCCAGTCTTGCGCCTCGACTATACCGACTCGTAAACCACGGCTTGCAGCATCCAGTGCGATCCCCGCTCCCGTAACACCTCCGCCAATCACTAAAACATCAAGCGGCTTTTCCTCCATGTTGCGTAGCGCCTCTTCGCGCTTGCTTGGCGATAACTGCGTTGTGAACATCGTAGCTCCAGTCGTATTAGTTGATTTAGGGCAACCCAATCAGCCCCTAAGGTTAGACTAACCTAAGTGAGCACTAATGGTCATCACGCTTGAACATTTTTTCACCGGCCTCTCGCCTTAGGGCATAAAATCACGTATTTACCCGTGAAAAATAACCCGGACTTAAAATAAGTAGAAAGAATTGTGTCCTTTGAAAACTCCCCAGGTCCGCTAAAAGCCCTAAAACAGTAAAGGGGCAATCAAAACAGGCCCTAATGCGCGGAAGGAAACATAAAATGGGGGTGGCGGTTATTAATCGAACCCCCGACAAGCTTTCGTTGGCCAATCACAGATGCGGCCAAAAGGAAGTATCAATTCTACTTAAGGGCAATGTAACCTCGCTGTGCGGCCTTTATTAAACGCCGTTCTGCGAGGGTGGACTGTGTGAGAAAACATCTAGCGGCACGGAATCCGGTAGCTACCACAGTCCTGACATCTTCCGAAGCGGGCATCAGTACTTCGTTGACATCCAGTGTTGCCCTGGTGAGTGTGGCTGCTGCCTCGACCTAGAGACCATCGACGTCGAGGGTTAGTCTGCCGGATTTAAATCCTTCAGTTGCCATGATGTTTCCTCTTCGTCCATACGCAATAGGCTGGGCTTAGGCTTCGGTATAGGCTGCGGATTCCTGGGAGAAGCCTGCGTGCTGTGAAGAGCGATAGCTAGTTCATTGGTGGTGACGTATTTGATGTAGTCGTACCAGTTGTTTGGAAAGCTCTGGATGCGGTGGATTTTCTTGTGTTTATTGGAAAATCGCAGGAAATAGAGGGAGAGGCTGAAAGGCTCTGTTCTTAGCTGGATGACTTGCGATTTTGGGAAATATTTTATGCGTATTGATGATTTCTCTTGTTCTCGGGTTCGCTAGGCGTTTTCGCGAGGCAAGATCGCTATCTCTAAACCGGCGAGTACGACTTCTATGATGATTTCAAAGTATTCCTGACTCATGCGGTCTTCGTTTTTCGGGTTGGCTAGCGGAATTAAGTAGCCCTGGATTATGTCGGTCAGCGTTGTGGAGCAGGCAGCTAGGGGCTGAAGTTGGGTAATCATTTGGCCTAGGTCGTGGCGCTGTTCCTGTTTGGTTGGGCTGCGCAAGTTGCGAGCAGTGATGCTCCACAGCGTCGTGTTGATGATAATTGAGTATGTGATGTGAATGTACTTGTTAAAACCAGCGTCCCGTAGTTTTTCGTAAGCCGCCTCCAAGATTGGTATAAACGCGGCGTCCATATGTCCATACATCAGTTTGTCGGTGACTCCGGGGAATTCAAGAAAGACGGGCCTGACATTTTCTGCTAGGGAGATGAACCAATCTTTCCATTCCAGCTGCTCGTCCGGTAGCTCGATGGTGCTAGTGATTTCGCCGATTACAGAAGCGGTAATGGCGTCACGGTTTTGGTAATGGTGGTAGATGACAGAGGGAACTACTCCCAGACGCTGCGCAAGGTCACGAATCGACCATTTTTCTAGACCGCACTCTCGGGTCAGTTCCATTGCGGTGTACGTGATCTTTTCCTGCGTCAGCCAGGCGCGTCTACCCGTGTTTACCCGCTTGTCTTTATTTCCCACGAAAACAGCATACCCTCAACCTCGACAATACTAGAACATTGTTCTAGTATTGTTTCGGCTTGATTGTCTGCTCACTTTGGAAAGGATGTTTTAATGTGCGCCACTAACGAACAAAACGAGAAAGTCGAATCAAAAATAACGGGACTGTTTCCCCTGTTTTTGACGGTGTTACTGGCGTATATGGGGCAGATGATTCTTAATCCAATTCTGGCTCCGCTATCGCGCGAAATCGGGTTGAAGGAATGGCATATTGGCGCCACCATTTCGTTAGCAGCCGTAATGTTTTCTCTTACCTCCACCAGGTGGGGACGGGTCTCATTGCGATGGGGATCTCGGCGTATCTTGCTTATTGGCATGCTTGCCGGAATCCTGGCTCTAGGCGGATTCGCTATGGTGGTGTGGCTAGGATTTAAGGGTCTGCTCACCGGCATAGCGTTGATTATAGGAGTAGTCATAACTAGGGGCGTGCTGTACGGCGGTGCCATCGCATCAGTTTCCCCAGCCGCGCAAACCTACGTTGTGACTCATACCTACAGTGAGACGCAACGGGTAAAAGGTGTGGGAGTCTTGGGCGCTGCGCAAGGATTCTCGTCTATTCTTGGAGCCTTAGTGGGTGGCAGCCTTGCAGCTATAGGAGGCTTCATGATGCCCCTGCTGGTGATGCCTCTGGTCATGCTTTTAGGCGTTGCCGTTTTGCTTCTAACATTCAAACCCACAGGTGGCGAAGAAAAAGTCGCTCAACCGGCAAAAGTTTCCTACTTTGATTCAAGAGTATTCGTGTTCCTGGCTTGCGGTTTCCTCATGTTTACCGCTTTTTCTACCGTGGCTACACTTTTCGGCTTTTTGCTGCAGGATGTTTTGAAGCTAGCGGCCGGCGCCACAGCAGGGTTCACCGCTTTGTGCATGTCAATAATGGGTGTGGTGATGATACTGGCGCAGGCCTTGGTGGCTCCAAGGTTAAACTGGGGTGCTAAAAAACTCTTTAGAAGAGGATTAATAATCGTTCTTCTCGGGTTACTGCTCTTGGTTTATCCACTAAATCTTGGACTGTTCATCGTGGCCAGCATCTTGACAGGCTTTGGTCTAGGTCTGGCGATGCCTGGCTACAACACGGCGCCTACTTTGCAAATGAAGCCCGAAGAGCAAGGTGGGCTGGCCGGGTTGATTAATGCTAACAATGGTGCAGCCTATGTAGTGGCACCGATAGCCTCCACCGCACTTTACGGACTCTCTCCGTGGCTACCAATGACATGTTGCACAGTTCTGATAGCTGCGGCAGTTTTGCTGAGTTTTTATCATCCCGAGTTCCGCGAATAATCTCTTTATGATTAGAAGCAAAAACCATAAAAATCCCTGCTAAAGCGGTGTTGACTTCAGCAGAACTATGATGTCTAGTCGCTGCGAGATTCAAACAAACTCAAACGTCTCAAAAACCCATGTAAACACGGGGGCATTCAGCTCAATCGCTTGTAATGGTGTGTATATTCTTCTTGGTAATGACCCTGAAGCTATTGAGAACACCTGGTGCTATATAGGCAAGACAGAAAACTTTGTTGAGCGCTTACGCGATCGTGACAAAAAGAAGCCGCAGTGGGAAAGAGAGTCGGCGAACGAGTGAACAACGTCGACGAGGAGGGTGCCAAGCTTCCTGTCATAAACGCGCCGATAGCTTGCGCCAGGACGATGCTAAACACGAGTCCGAATGCGATGGCGAGCTTTTTCGCAGATGTGAATCTGTGGCGGCTTCTTGCGCACTCGGCCCGTGATCGTGGTGGTGTTCGTTCACGATGAGTTCCTTGTAGAAACCCGGCTCGTGAATCCCTCGTTCACTCTTGTAGGCACATGTCTGAGCAGGTGTTGATTTGGTCGAGGTGGATAGCGTGGTCGGCGGCTTCGGTGACGAGTTCGGCGTCGTGGGTGATGACGATGACGACGGCACCGGTATCGGCGAGTTTGCGCATCACTTGAGAGATTGCGACGAGGTGCTTGTAGCCAACACCCGAGGTCGGCTCGTCAAAGATGTAGACATTTTTGTTCGCTGCAAGTGCTGTGGCGATGACCAGGCGTTGGCGCTGCCCGCCAGACAGCGCTTGCGGATGATCGGACTTGTGCTCCGCAAGATCGAGTTCTTCAAGGATCGCCTGGGCGTCGATGTGTTGTTTTTCGGCTCTCGTTATCCCGAGCGTGACTTCGTCAATGACGGTGTCTGAGAACAGCTGCCGGGTGGGGTCTTGCATGACAAGGTATGTGTCCCGGCTGGCGAATTTCTGTCCATTGAGTGTGATGGATGCACCTTTGGCCTTTTCAAGTCCGCAGAGGATCCGTGCCAGTGTTGATTTGCCCGACCCGCACGGGCCCAACAGTGCGCTGATTTTCCCTGCCGGAAAGAGCACATGGTCGATGTTGAGAACCGTTTTCCCGTGCCGGTAGGCGAAGGTGAGATTGCTGATCTCCAGCCCATCTCCTGCCGGTTGCGGAAGTTGTGGCATAGACACAGTCACTAGGGATCGCAGTCCAAGGTGTTTGCGCTCCTCATCCGAGGTAGCGTAGAACTCTTCGCCGGTTGCGGTGAGGGCGATGTTACCTTTGTCGAAGCAATAGACGCGGTCGACGATCCCGGAAAGGAAACTTAGCCGGTGTTCAGCAATGATGATGGTGTGTCCATCGGCTTTGAGCCTGGCGATGAGTGTGGCGAGTTGGTCGATAACGTCAGCGGACAAGTTCGCGGTCGGCTCGTCAAAGACGATCAGCGACGTGTTGTTGCACATGGCGACGGCGCAGGCCACGCGTTGCATCTGCCCACCCGACAGTTGTGTGACGCGGGATTCCAGCAGGTCGGCGATACCTAACTCGGCTGCAACCTCGTCAATGCGCGCACAAATCTCCTGCGGATCGCGGCCGAGGTTTTCTGGGCCGAAGGCGAGTTCTTGACGCACGTGAGTGGTGTAGAACTGGGTGCGCGGGTTTTGAAACACTGTCGAACAGTGGTGGGCAAGGCGTGGCAGGTCGGCTCGTGCCACGTCAATGTTGTCGACTGTGACGCTTCCGGTAAGGTCGCCGTCGTGGAAGTGCGGGATCAGCCCGTTAAACAGCCGTAGCGCGGTAGTTTTCCCAGACCCTGACGCGCCACACAGCAAGGTGACAGTTCCCGGCGAAATAGTGAGGTTGGCGTCATTGATTGAGGGGTGGTCTGCTCCTCGATAGGTGAAGGTGACGCCGGTGGCTTGGGCTGTTGTCATAGGACGATTCTCCATATCGCGAAGCCGATAACGATGAGCAGAATGCCTGCGTCGATCACACGGAATTTCACGACTGTGACTGAGGTGGGCTTTGCGGTTCCGCCCAGTCCGCGCACGAGGGCAGCAGATGCCAGTTCGTCCCCGCTGCGTACCACGGTCGATAGCAGCGGGATTGTGAAGTACTGGGCCGCGCGCAGGGAAAGCGTGGACATGCCGCGTAGCTTCATCGCATCTGAGATCGCTTTAACCTCGTGGCCGATCACGGGCAGCACACGTAAGGCAACCGAGATTGGGATCGTGAAACAGGTCGGGATCCGTGAGCTGGCGAGCGCTTTTTGCAAGGTTGCGGGTCGGATCACGCCGATCGCGTAGGCTCCCATTCCTGCGCTGACACTGAATCGCCACATCCACTGCAAAAACAGCACGAGGAACGCGCTGACCGTTGACTTCCACACCAGTGGTATCGCGAAGATGAGCCCGCCGGGGACCGCAAACGTGGCCAGGTAGACGGCCACCCAGCTCGGGCGCACGAGCGTGTTGGGGTTGATCGCAGCGCTCGCCAGCATCACGGCGGCGAATCCGCCCAGAGCACACACAAACCACGGCGAGTAGGCACTGTAGATCGTGGTGGAAACGATGACGAGCGCTACGATAATCGTGCGCGGGTCGGGAAGTTTAGACAAGACCGGCCCGTTCAAAGTGTTTGCGCGCGACCCTGGTTCCCAACAGACCAGCAAGCCAGCCAACGATGAGCATCACGACGAAGAAGCCCAGTAGAATCGGAATCGTGACAACCTGCGCCATCTTGGCGGCGTACTCTGCGCCCATTTGTTCGGCGATCTGCGACATATATGCTTTTTGGTTCATAAACAGCGGCATCCACGGGGAAACATAGATCGGCAGAATAAACAGTGCGTATGCCAGCGGGACGCGAACCTTCACGTTCTTCGGCCCCTTGGTGATGACTAGGTCGGCGAGCAGGCCGAACACAGCGGCCACCGCGATTCCTCCCACCCAGTGGCCGGTCACGAAAAAGAGGATTTCGACGAGGATCAGCATGATTGTCAATGCCCCCATCTTTGGGGTGCGTGCTGTGAACAGCGCAAAGATGATGCCGTTAACGAGGATAGAAAGCAAGAAACCGGCATACATGGCGGCGGGGATGAACCCGAGCATTCCGAACGCGAACACGATGACGAACATCAAAGCGGTGAAGACGCCGATGTTAATGAAGTCGCGCGTGTTGAGGCGCGAGGACGTGGGTGTGGACATAGTTATTCCTTTCACGATTGTGAACAGTGCTGTGTTTTAGACGAGTTGCCATCCGGCGGCGTTGATGCGCTCTTGCCAGAAATCGCGGTATTGACCCGGCTGGTTGACCAGCTCGTCGTGGCACCCGCGCTGGGCGATACGCCCACCATGGGAGAGCACAATGATTTGGTCGGCTTGGCGAATGGTTTCAAGTTTGTGGGCGATCACGATCAGTGTGGAGTGCTTGCGTAGCTCGTTCATCGCCGCAACAATGTTGGCTTCGTTTTCTGCATCCAGCGCGCTGGTGGCCTCGTCGAACAGCACAATTGGGGCTTTCTTCACCAAGGCGCGGGCGATAGAGACGCGTTGCCGTTCCCCACCTGACAGTGCGCGCCCGCCAGCCCCAGCCAGTGAATTCCAGCTGTCTGGGAGCCGGTTGACGATTTCGGTCACGCCCGACAGGTCAGCGGCCCACCTGATTTCTTCATCGGTGGCTTCGGGGTTGCCAAGGCGAATGTTAGCCTCGAGCGTGTCATTGAATAGGTAGACGTCTTGGAAGACCAGGGATATCTGGCGCATCAAATCTTCGGTGGTCTGCTCGCGCACGTCCACTCCGCCAACGCGCACGCTGCCGGACTGCACATCCCAGAAACGTGCAACCAACCTCGCGATTGTGGTTTTTCCGCAGCCGGAAGGGCCAACCAGGGCACACATGCCGCCTTGCGGGACATGGAAGGAAATATCGTGCAGCACCGGAGTGTCCGGATCGTAGCCGAAGGTGACGTCCTCGAAACGAACATCGCCAGGAGCGCTCACCGGTGTGGAGACATCGGGTTCGGACAGTTCGGGAGCGTCCATGACCTTGTCGACGTGATTCATCTGCTGGCGGCGTTCTTCCAGCCCGGTCATGCAGCCACCGATGTCTTGGAGCATGGTGGTGAACCGCAGGCACATGCCGATGGTGACCACAGCGTTCAACGCATTCATCTGCCCGCCGAGGGCGAGTTGGGCGGTCAGCCAAATCATTACTACGACAAGCGCTTGGACGAACATCCCATTAATCAGGTTCGCTAATGTTTCAATCCATAACGCGGTGCGGCCCTTACGGTCAGCCTGTTTGAATGCCTGATCAAGGGCTGGGTAGTCGTCGGCGACGTGGCAGGAACGTAACGCGCCTTGGCAGGTGGCGAATTCGACCATGCGAGCCGCCAACTCTGATTCGGCTGGTTCGGAAATCTGCTTACCTTTATTGAGTAGGACACGGGAGCTATGAAGGAAGGCGAGCATGATCGGGAAGGCGATCGTCAAGGTTAGACCCAGCCGCCAATCCCAGAACCAGGTTCCCACAGTGACTACGAGCACGGCTGAGAGTTTTTGGACGAGGGAGAAAATGAAATGTGCCGCTGACTCGCCCAGGTTCATCATTTCCTGGGTGACCATGCGCGACAGTCGGCCAGAGCTACCCGAATCGAACATGCCCAGTGGTAGGCGGGCTACCTTGTTACCCACCGCTTGGTGGACGTCGTGAATGAATCCGAGCGCGCCGATATAGCCGGTGCGCATGCCATAAAACTCGGTGCCTACACCCGCTACCGAGATCACCGCCAAGGCGATGAGCCAGCCCCAAAACGATAACCCCCACACCGGCATTCCGGTCGCTAGGGCACTTGCTGCGGGAAGCAAAGTCAGCAGGGCAAAGCCGTGACACAGTCCTGAGACCGCACCCCACGCTTGACCGACCGAGAGGTCTCGCCACGAGGCGGGTTCCATCAAACGCTTAAAGCGTGGCAGCAATAGTTGATTCATCGTGTCATCTCCTCGCATGCACCTTGGGCAAGAAGTGCCTGATAGTGCGCATTACCCAACAGCTCGTCGTGTTTACCGACCACAGCAATGCGCCCGCGTTCCATGACGACGATTTGGTCTGCCCCTCTGATCGAGGCCAGTCGGTGGGCGATCACAATCACGGTTCTGCCTTTGGCAAGAGTCGAGAGAGCTTGTTGGATTTTCGATTCCGATTCCGGGTCCGCCATCGCCGTCGCCTCGTCCAGCACCAACACTGGGGCATCAACCATGAGCGCCCGGGCGATCGCGATACGGGCTGCCTGCCCGCCCGAAACGTGGGTGTCCTCCCCCAACACGGTGTCGTAACCATCTGGCAGGCTCATGATGAACTCATCGATCTGCGCTGCCCGCGCCGCCTGCCGCACCTGATCCAAGGTTGCGTCTGGCGCGCCCAGGGCAATGTTGTTGTGGATGGTGTCGCGAATAAGCTGTGCATCTTGCAGGACAAATGCGACCGTCGAATACAACACATCCTGGGAAATGCTCTTTAGATCAACCCCGCCGATGGTGATCATGCCAGCGTCCGGGTCATCGAAGCGGGCCATCAAACTCGCCAACGTCGACTTCCCCGCACCCGACGGACCAACCAGCGCGGTCACCGTGCCTGCCGGAACGCTCAGGCTCACCTCGTCTAATGCCTGGGTGTCGTCATAGGCATACGACACACCCCGAATCTCAATATCATGACCGTGTGGTGTCTGTGGCGCATCGGGCTGACTCAACGCCGGTAGCTCCATGACGTTCACCAGCCTCACTGCCGCAGACCCTGCGAGCTGGTACGACCAGGCGATCGTTGCCACCGTCATCAACGCTCCCGGCAACACCAAGGCAATCAACGTCGTCGTTATCACCTCGTAGATGCTCACCCAACCGGCGTTCATCATCAACGCGCCACCGCCAAGGTTCACGATCAACAACACCGGGATCGACACCCACGAAAATGAGGCGACCGACATCGACACCAGCGGCATACACCACGCCCGGTAGAACTTAGAAAACTCGTTAGCTGCATCTAAATAGGCTTTATGTGCTTGGCCAACCTTGCCGAACGCTTTCACCACTGAGATACCGGCAACGAACTCGGCCATCGTTGCCGAAACCTGAGCGAGCTTGGTGTCCATTTGGGCGGTCTTCTCATTCATCCCACGCATCGACATGCCATACATGCCCACATAGAGCGGGATCGTCGCAATCGACAGCAACGCGAGTCGCCAATCCACCACAAACGCATATATCAACAAGGCGAGCGGGGATACGATCGCGTTCAGTTTCTCGATCGGCCCGTGCGCGATCACTGTGTGCACCGTGGACGTATCATCCTGAATGGTCTTGCGGATCTTCCCCTCACCCTCGCGGGTAAACCACGACAGCGGAGCAGTCGACATTCGGGCGGCAATTTGCCGACGCATCTGATTACGCAACGACAGGTCAATAAAATGCGTCACGCCCAATGCAACAAAATATAAGGTCAACCGGGTCATGTATGCGCTGACGAGAAGCATGACAATCCAGTTCACCCGCGCCGGGTCCATCTGGTCTTGCATAAGTTCTCTGCCAAGCTCCACCAGAGCCACATACGGGGCAATAGCCAACACACCAGAGAGAAAAGCCAAAACCTGCGCGACGAACAGCTTGCCTTTCACCGGCTGCGATAGCTGACGGATTGCGTTCTGGCCAGCGACAGATTTTTCCTTCGCGGACCCATACTCACCGTCAACAACCTGATCCGTTACACTATCGTTCACGCAAACACCATCCTTAATTAGATAAGGCTAAACTTACTTTATTTCTGGGAGGTGTACCTAACTGTGTGCGTCAACCGCTACAACATCATCCTTGCAGGGCCATGCTCACCGTCGATCTTCTCGGTGCTCTTTTGTTTGTCGGGTTTGATGTTGCCGGCCGGGTCGGTACGCGCGTGAATATTGTCAACCATCCACGATAGGACTGGGTGCCCGCTGTAACACACCCGCCCCTCGTGACAGGAGGTCCAGCATGACCTGAGGGTTCCACTCGAGGTGGGAGTCACTGGTCACTGAGTAACCTCCGCTGCTATCGTTCGTTAACGAAGACCCCGGAACGATCACCAGCCTCGGTTGCATCGCCGGGGTTACGTCTATTCCGGCACTGCGTCTACGCGAAAGCCCGTGCATGAACACGGGCCTCGGAATGGGAGCGCTATCTGGCGTCCCATAACGAGGTTAGCCGAATCAGCTCCCTGCCACCGGCAACTATAGGCAGCGCCTTGGCGTCGACGCCGGTCGATGAGTAAAGATCGGGTTAATACCCAAAGATCCAGCCCGCTCCCAGAAGCAAGGCTCCGAGACGGGCTGAACAATTATGCCCAGTTTAACCGATGCCAAGATGACGACTTTGCCCGGCCTTGCCCCGGCGAGAAACTCTGCCAGCGAGAACTCTAGATAGCACGCCGCCCAGGCTCCGCAATAGGCATGTCCCTCCCTTCGACCGATAAGCGAACTCAGATCTCGACGGGGATGATGTCGTCGATGCTGGGCTCAGCGCTGTTGCGGCCGGGTTGGGTGTGTTGCCAGTGGCATTCGACCAGGTCGAGCAGCACGCCCAGGGGCATGAGCGCGACCTCCCACCGGTCCAGATGTAGGTAGCGGTGTGCGAGGTATGTCAGACGGGTGAGGTTTTCACCCCAATTCCCTGACGGGCTTGTGGTTAGGCTTTTGGGGAGGCAACCTCACGCCGAGTTCCAAATCGTCGTCAGCTCGCTGTCACTGAGCGGTGGTTCGCATAGATTCGCTTTGTGGTCGAACAAGTCACGCGCCTGGTTGGTCTGCTCGTAGCGGATGAGGACCCGCCCGGCGAAGCGAGAGAGCGTGGCATTGCGTGACCCTTCACCGATCACGAGAGTGCTCTGATCGAAGGCAGCGAACACGTCGATCTCGTCAGCCGCGTCCAGCCATGCATCGAGGAGCTGATCGCCTTCATGCGCCGTCACCACAGCGTTCAACGTGCCGTAGATGAAGCGACCGGCATCCAGAGCATTGCGATCAAAGAAACCAAAGCGCTCTGGTGTGATCCGCTCGGTGTGGGTTTCGGTGTGGTCGTTGTTGATGCCCATGGCCACGCAGTCCGACGCTATGAAGGCTGCAGTTGAGCGGCGGCCATTCACGTACATGGCAGCAACGTGATCAAACCCGCGACCCCCGATAGTGAGGCCGCGTCAATGACCTGATGTGGGTTCGGGTAGTGGTTGTTGTTCTGAACGCCTGCCATCCATCCGGGGGTCGCTGCCCGGCAGGTTCCTGGTGCCGCCACCGTTGAGCACGGAGGGCGTGGCCGGGGTGCAGAACTGTTTGATCAGCCGCTTACCCGCCGTGTTCTTCTGAACCTCAAGGTCAAGAGCCGTACCGACCGCATCCAAGCTCATCGGCAGACCGATATCGAGGTCGTCGGCGTCGCCATGTCCGGACCGGAGGCGATCGCCCTCGTCGACGAGAAGCGCCTGGATGTGTCGCGTGGGGTGTAGGTGGTGCGCTCGTGGGGGTGGATCTGATCGCTCTCAGGAGCGATGAAGGGAGGAAGGCGGGCGGGCCCCATCGGGACCCGCCCGCCTGGCGGATCAGAACTCCCAATCCTCGTCGCTGGTGTCCTCGGCCTTGCCGATGACGTAAGAGGAGCCCGATCCGGAGAAGAAGTCGTGGTTCTCATCGGCCCCGGGGGCCAGGGCCGCGAGGATCTCCGGATTGACCTCGGTCTCCTCGGGCGGGAAGTACGCCGGGTATCCGAGGTTCATCAGGGCCTTGTTGGCGTTGTAGCGCACGAACACCGCGACGTCGTCCATCAAGCCGAAGGGCTCGTACAGCTCCCCCGAGTACTGCAACTCCAGCTTGTACAGCTCGGAGAGCAGCGCATGGACGAATTCGTCCATCTCCTCGCGCTCGGCGGCCGGGTGGGTTTCCAGGCCGCGCTGGTACTTGTATCCCGAGTAGTAGCCGTGAACCGCCTTGTCGCGCAGGATGAGCCGGATCATGTCCGCTGTGTTCGTCAGGGTCGCGTGAACCGAGAAGTGCAGCGGAAGGTAGAAGCCCGCGTACAGCAGCAGAGAGGACAGGAGGGTCGAGGAGGCCTTCCGTTTGAGCGGGTCGTCCCCGTAGTAGTGCTGCAGGACGGTCTTCGCGCGCTGTTGGAGCAGGTCGTTGTTCACCGCCCACCTGTAGGCCTCGTCGATCTGCGCGGTGTCGGACAGAGTCGAGAAGATCGACGAGTAGGAGCGGGCGTGGACGGATTGCATGAATGCGATGTTCGTGTAGACGGCCTCCTCGTGCTCGGTGCGGGCGTCCTGGATCTGGGACACCTCGCCGACCGTCGCCTGGACCGTGTCGAGCATGGTGAGTCCGGTGAAGACTCGCATGGTGAGGGTGCGCTCCTGCTCGCTCATCCTCTTCCACGAGCGCAGGTCGTTGGACAGGGGGACCTTCTCGGGCAGCCAGAAGTTCGCGGTGAGGCGGTTCCAGACCTCGAGGTCCTTGTCGTCGGACACCCGATTCCAGTTGATGGGGCGCAGGCGCGCATTCGGGTCGAGCCTGTAGTGGGGAGGGGTCACCGAGATGTCGGTGAGGGGCGCAGCGGTATTGGTCGTCATTGTCGTCTCCTGTTTCGGGTCAGCGGATCGGGTGGGCGGGGCTCACAGGGAGCAGGACACGCAGGTCTCGACCTCGGTGCCCTCGAGGGCCTTCTGACGAAGGCGGATGTAGTAGAGGCTCTTGATCCCCGCTCGCCAGGCGCGGATCTGCGCCCGGTTGATATCGCGGGTCGTGGCCGTGTCTCGGAAGAAGAGGGTGAGGGAGAGTCCCTGATCGACGTGCCGCGTGGCCGCGGCGTAGGTGTCGATGATCTTGTCCGGGCCGATCTCGTAGGCGTCCCGGAAGAACTCGAGGTTGTCCTGGGTCATGTGGGGGGCCGGGTAGTAGACGCGCCCGAGTCTTCCCTCCTTGCGGATCTCGATGGGCGCCGCGATCGGGTGGATGGATGCGGTGGAGTCGTTGATGTAGCTGATGGATCCCGTGGGCGGCACGGCTTGGAGGTAGGCGTTGTAGATGCCGTGCTCGGCGACGGACTCCTTGAGTTCGGCCCAATCCGCCCTTGTGGGGATCGCGACCCCGGCTTCGTCGAAGAGGCGGGCGACGCGTTCGGTGGCGGGTTTCCATTCGCGTTCGAGGTACTTGTCGAAGTAGGCGCCGCTCGCGTAGTCGGACTCCTCGAATCCCTCGAAACGCCGCCCGCGCTCTTTCGCGATGAGGTTCGAGGCTCTGATCGCGTGGTAGGCGACGGTGAGGAAGTAGATGTCCGTGAAGTCGATGCCCTCCGGGCTCCCGTAGTGGATGCGTTGGGACGCGAGGTAGCCGTGGAGGTTCATCTGCCCCAAACCGATGGAATGGGATGCGGCGTTGCCCGCCGCGACGGAGGGGACGGCGTCGATATTCGTCCGGTCGGACACGGAGGTCAGCGCCCTCACGGCTCGTTCGACGGTGGTGGCGAGGTCCCCGCTTCCCATGGCCTTGGCGATGTTGAGCGAACCGAGGTTGCAGGAGATGTCCTTACCCACGCTCGTGTATCCGCCGGCCGCGTCGTAGGTCGAGGGGCTGTTGGATTGGAGGATCTCCGAGCACAGGTTCGACATGTTGATTCGCCCGGACACGGGATTGGCGCGGTTGACGCTGTCCTCGAACACGAGGTACGGGTAGCCGGATTCGAATTGGAGTTCGGCGAGGGTCTTGAAGAAGTCCCTGGCGTTGATCGTGCGCTTGCGGATGCGCGGATTGGCGACCCATTCGTCGTAGTGGTCGGTGATGGACAGGTCGGAGAGGGGCGCGCCGTATTCGCGTTCGATGTCGTAGGGGCTGAACAGGTGCATGTCCTTGTTGTCGCGCGCCAGAGCGAAGGTGATGTCGGGGATGACGACGCCCAGGGAGAGGGTCTTGATCCGTACCTTCTCGTCGGCGTTCTCCCTCTTGGTGTCGAGGAAGGCCATGATGTCGGGGTGGTGGGCGCTGAGGTAGACAGCTCCGGCTCCCTGACGGGCTCCGAGCTGATTGGCGTAGGAGAAGGAGTCCTCGAGGATCTTCATGACGGGGACGATCCCGGAGGCCTGGTTCTCGATGCGCTTGATGGGGGCGCCCGCTTCGCGCAGGTTGGTGAGCAGAAGGGCGACGCCGCCACCTCGTTTGGAGAGTTGGAGGGCGGAGTTGATGCCGCGGCCGATGGATTCGAGGTTGTCCTCGAGGCGCAGCAGGAAGCAGGAGACGAGTTCGCCGCGAGCGGCCTTGCCGGCGTTGAGGAAGGTGGGGGTGGCGGGTTGGAATCGTCCGGAGACGATGTCGTCGATGAGCCCGAGGGCGAGGTCCTCGTCGCCTCGTGCGAGGAGCAGGGCGGTGATGACAACGCGCTCCTCGTAGCCCTCGAGGTACTCCTCGCCGTCGAAGGTCTTGAGCGCGTAGGAGGTGAAGAACTTGAAGGCGCCGAGGAAGGTGCGGAAGCGGTGGCGGTGGGCGGCGGCGCGTTCGTGAGCGGCGACGAGAAAGTCCCGCGAATAGGGGGCGAGGACGTCGGCCTCGTAGTAGCCGTTGT
This sequence comes from Actinotignum sp. usb-actsch-rep-73, assembly GCF_059082735.1. Lineage (NCBI taxonomy): Bacteria > Bacillati > Actinomycetota > Actinomycetes > Actinomycetales > Actinomycetaceae > Actinotignum > Actinotignum sp. usb-actsch-rep-73. The sequence goes on from NZ_JBHNPV010000016.1 coordinate 17,571, forward strand.
CGACGAGCCAGTCGAGCCGGTCGAGGACGGAGTCGAAGCGCTTGGTCGCGGGGATGATCTTCTGGAGGAAGAACTGTCGGGCAGCCGCGCGGTCCTTGTCGAATTGGATGGTGGAGTCGGGGCCGAAGATGTTGAGTTCGGCGTTGAGCGCGTGGTAGTCCTCGCGCTTTCCGGCGCCGGTGGTCGTCGGCGCGCTGATCGTGCTGGTCATCGTGTTCCTTCTTCGTTGAGTCGTTCCCAGAAGCGGTCGAGTCCCTCCGCGACTTTCTCGACGTCGCGTCGGGTTCCGAGCAGTTCGAACCGATAGAGCTCCGGCACCGCGCATTTGGCGGAGATCGTGGGGCCGGCGATGCCGTAGTGCTCGCCGAAGTTCGTGTTCCCGGAAGTGATGACGCCGCGCAGGAGGCGGCGGTTGGCGGGGTCGTTGAGGAATGCCGCGACCTGTCGCGGGACGGCTCCTCGGGGGTCGCCGCCTCCGTAGGAGGGGACGATGAGGACGTAGGGGTTGCTCACGCGGATCATGCCCTCGATCGCCGGGCGCAGGGGGATTCTCACGGCGGGGCGGCCCAGACGTTGAATGAAGCGGTGGGTGTTCTCCGAGACGGAGGAGAAGTAGACGAGGTCGGGGGATTCCTCGGGCGACAGTTCCTTGATGGGCCTATCGCGTTCGAGTCGGTTGGAGGTGCCGGGCACGGATGTCCTTTCTGTATGAAGCCACCACAAGAAACACTAGATATTGGGTCGAAATGATCATTCCGCCACTACATGTAGTGTCTTGATGGGCTTTTACGATAAGTTCGGCACGCCGAATCCTCTAGTTCGCCACGCCGAACTTTTGATGTTCCGTGCGTCACACCCGCACTTCTCATCCATTACCCAGAGCCCCGCCGTAAGGAGCCGCTTGCCCCGCCGAATCGGACTCGTCGTCGGAAACGGACGGATTGGTGGAGCTGACCGGAGTTGGCATTGACTCGTCCCTTCAAATGAAGGGAGAGCCGTTGAGCTGTTACGGGCTCACAACGGGAGGAAAACTGGTAAAAAGACCAAGGCGGGCACCCCGCAAACAGGGCACCCGCCAGGTCAACTCAACAGCTCTCCCACGTGAACACGTGGGACCGGGCTTGATCAGGGCCTGGCCAAGAATCTCGGCCAGTCACCCACACTCGCGATGGGACCTGAGTTACACTATTTTCCTAGGAATTGATGGGAACCAGTTGGATCTCGTCTCGAGCGTGGAACGAACCCTGCCGTTCATCTCTGACATCAACCGTGATGTTCAGAAGGTGCAGAACGTTCGGAATTTTCGGGAGTAGCCATGGGCCAGCTTGAACAGCCACATGTTCGGCTCACAGGCGGCACGTTGCTCGCCTTACTTAAGGGTGCCTTCCGCACGCGTTCTAAGAAGCGAGACTCCTACGAAGGTAAGTCGGATGGCCTGACCGATGTGAGAATCCTGTGCTCAGGCATCCGCGTGGAGTACTGTGCGATCGATACCGTCCCTCAACGGGTGATCAACGATCTGCTCACAGAGTTGGACCTGTGGGGCAATAGCCGATTCAACGAGCTCAACCAGACACACTGGGCCCTGAAGAACGTGGACCTCCTTGGGGTTCTAGGAGCCGCAAGCGCCCCAATGCGGGGCGTCGCCAACGCACTGTAGGGAGGCAAATCATGACGAACGACGTCAACGAACCCTGGGTGAATCTAGAACAAGTAGCCGATCACCTGACAGTCAGCAAAGACACCATCCGTAACTGGATCAAAGAGGGACTCTTGCCCGCCTACAGGGTCGGCAAACTGTACAAGTTCAAACTCTCTGAAGTAGACCAGTGGGTGCGCGAAGGACGACTGGACTTGGAAGCCAAACAATGAGCAGTCGCAGTGACAAGATGCCAGATAGGCCGGCCCCAGCGTTTCGCCCCAATCCCAACAATCACCGGAGTACAGAAGAATGAACGAAGAAGACATCCAGCAGGTTCCGCCCACAACACTGAACCTTCACACCGACGTCGCACGCAAGCTCGCAGACCTCCTGCCCGAGGTCGTTGCTGACGGCAAGATCGATGTCGCCGCGCTCCAGGCTGTACTCGGCGATGACGCCACAACCGGCACCGAGCGCTTCGGCCTGTTCTGGCCGGGCAAGACACAAGCCATCCGCGCCGCCCAAACACCCACCACGGCCACGCTCGCACCCGACCGGGAGAACTCTCTGAACTGGGACACCACAGGCAACGTCATCATCGAAGGCGACAACCTTGAAGTGTTGAAAGTGCTGCAGAAGCACTACTACGGCAAGATCAAAATGATCTACATCGACCCGCCCTACAACACTGGTAGCGACTTCGTTTACCCGGATGACTACGCAGACCCGATCGGTACCTACCTCGAAAAAACAGGGCAAATAGGACGGGGGGGGGGAGACTTTCCACTAACCCGGAAACAGGCGGACGATTCCACTCCAACTGGCTCAACATGATGTATCCGCGCCTCAAACTTGCAAGGAATCTTCTGACCGATGACGGTTGTCTCATCGTCTCGATCGGCGACGAGGAGATTGATCACGCAAGGGCGGTTCTGTCGGAAACGTTTGGCGAAGCTAACTACGTCGGCACCCTCGCCGTTATTAGGGCGGAGGGAGGCGGCCTGGCAAAACATTTAATCCGAGGACACGATTATGCACTCGTTTTTGCAAGAAATATTGGGACGTTTCAGCCCCTTCTGCGGCCCAAGGATATCCGAGGCTCGCGGGTAGTGATCGATGGGGAGGAATACTGGATCGAAGAAGACTGGCTTCGTAAAGAATTCGGTAAGTACGGTACCTGTCTATATGAGGAGATAGAGAAGTACCATGGCGCGAAGAAATTGGCTGAAATAGACGAAGGACTTGCAGCCGGAAAATATGTGTTGAAGAAGAAGGCTGAAGGCCACATCGTCGGACGTTACCGAAAAGTCAGCGAAGATGGCTCCAAATTCTATTCCGTGATTAAGCATCTCAACAAAGATGGCGTCCATGATCTGGCTCAACTTGGCTCTGACCTGAGCGCTTCTTTTGATTTCCCCAAGCCTGTCTCCTTGGTGAAATCATTTATTCGAGGCGCGACAATGAAAAGCTCATCAAACGCCGACATCATTCTTGACTTTTTTGCTGGTTCGGGTACGACGGCTCATGCTGTGATGACGTTGAATGCTGAGGATGGTGGGAACCGTCGGTGTATTTCGGTGCAGTTGCCTGAGCCGACCGATGAGAAGTCTGAGGCCCGCAAGGCGGGCTATGAGAATATCGCGGAGATTACGCGTGAGCGTATCCGTAGGGCTGGGGCGAAGATTCTGGAAGAGGAATCTGCCAAGCTCGATGGGCGTGCTGAAGGCTTGGACGTGGGCTTCCGTGCTTACCGGTTGGTGGATACGAATTTTGCGAAGTGGCGTGCGGACTCCTCGCTGTCCGAGGAGGAGCTGGCCGATTTGTTCGCTGGGATGGGTGAGTCCGCGGATGATGACGCCCGCCCTGAAGCGCTGTTGACTGAGGTTCTGCTCAAGCTTGGTTTCTCGCTGACCGAGCAGGTTGAGCGTGTGGATGTGGCCGGGCTGGAGGCGTTCAGCGTCGCCGGGGGCCTGGTGGTCGCTTATCTGAACGAGCACGTCAAGCCCACCCTGGAGCAGTTGCGTGCCATGGTCGCCCTCGAACCGGGTCGTCTGGTGGTGCTTGAGGATGCTTTCCAGGGCGATGACGTGCTCAAGACGAACCTGGTTCAGGAATGCCGCTCCCGTGGCGTGGACTTGTGGACGGCCTAAGAGGGAGCGGGTGTGATGCGTTTTCAGTTTGATCCTCATCAGCCGTATCAGGCTTCCGCGATCGAAGCGGTCACGGACTTGTTCGATGGGCAGCCCGCGGACGCGGACCAGCTGGTGACCACCTTCCGGCTGTTGCCGTCCGAGCCTGCCTTGTTTGACCAAGACGAGGTGTCTGGTCAGGTGAGTTTGGATATCGCTGCCGAGGTCGGCGCGGTGGGTAACAACTTGGTGCTGGACGAGGACACGATCCTGGCGAACGTGCAGCGGGTTCAAGACCGTAACGGTCTGGAGAGTGCTCAGGCGCTTGCTGATGGTTTGCAGTTTGATGTGGAGATGGAAACCGGTACGGGCAAAACCTACGTGTATTTGCGTACCGCGTTTGAGCTGGCCAAGCGTTACCGGTTTACCAAGTTCATCATTCTGGTGCCGTCGGTGGCGATCCGTGAGGGCGTGAAGACCTCGATTGATTTGATGCGGGAGCATTTCCGCCACTTGTATCCGGAGATCAATATGGATGCTTCGGTGTATGCGGGTGAGCGCGCTGAGGAGGTGCGTGATTTCGCGTCGGCGACGAGTTTGCAGTTCCTGGTGATGACGATTGATTCGCTGCGTGGGGATAAGAACACGCGCATCATGCACCAAACCAGGGACAAGCTTGCTGGACTGCGGCCTCTGGATTATTTGCGGGCGACTCGTCCGATCGTGATCATGGATGAGCCTCAGAACATGGAGTCACAGTTGGCTCAGTCAGCGGTGGCTGATCTGGACCCGTTGTGCACGCTGCGCTATTCCGCAACCCACAGAGTGACCCGTAACGTGGTGTACCGGCTTGACCCGCTCGACGCCCACCAGCTCGGCCTGGTGAAGACGATCGTGGTCTCGGACGCTCAGGAGCTTGGCGGGAGCGCTAAACCGTATGTGAAGCTGCTTGGGGTGTCTCGCGACCCGTTCAAAGCCTCCCTGGAGTTGGTGTGCCGTAAGAAGGACGGCTCGTACGCCAAGCGTAAAGTGACCGCTACGCAGGGTGATGACTTGGAGCATGTCTCTGGCGGTAACCCGGCTTATGAGGGTAACTGGCGGGTGAGCGAGATCAGTGTTGAGCCTGAACGCATCGAACTATCCAACTACGGGTACCTGCATGTCGGGGATGAGATCGGCTCGAACCAGGACGCGGTGTTCAGGGAGATGATCCGCGAGACCATCCGCGAACATATCCGTAAAGAACTCCAGGTTCATGCCCGGGGTATCAAGGTGCTGTCTTTGTTCTTTATCGACAAAGTCGCCTCGTATCTGGGCGACGGTGTCAACAACCTGGACGCGAACGGTGATTTTGCTACCTGGTTCGATGAGCTTTACACCGAGGAGCTGGATCGCCAGCCCGAGGCCAGGGACATCATGCCTGTTACGGCGTTGGAGGCGCGTAGTGGTTATTTCGCCCAGATGAAGTCTGGCAAGGGCAAAAACGCGGTGATGACGTTCAAGGACTCGTCTGGCAAGACCAAGGCTGATGATGACGCGTATGAGTTGATCATGCGTGACAAGGCCCGCTTGTTGAGTATGGATGAGCCGGTGCGGTTTATTTTCTCCCACTCTGCTTTGCGTGAGGGCTGGGATAACCCGAACGTGTTCCAGATCTGCACGCTGCGTGACATGGCCTCGGAAACCGAGCGCCGCCAGACGATCGGTCGTGGCCTGCGTCTACCAGTGAACCAGGCCGGGCAGCGCATTAGCGATACTGGGCTGGCGCAGTTGACGGTGGTGGCCAGCGAGTCGTATCAGGCGTTCGCTTCAGCGCTTCAGAACGAGTACCAGAAGGCGGGCGTGGCGATCGGGTTTGTGCGTAAGCAGGAATTCTCGCGCCTGCCGATCACGGTTGATGGGAAAGAGACCGTGCTGGGTGCGAAGCGGTCGGCCGAGATCTGGGATCACCTCCACCGGCGCGGTTTCATTAACGAGCAGGGTGAGGTCCAGGGCAGCTGGGTGCCCGAGCAGCTTGGCTTCACGGTTGATCTGCCCGAGCCCTATGCGGAGTACGAGGATGATGTCATCAACATCGTCAACGCGTGCAAGATGGAAACCATCATCAAGCGCAAGCGCAAGCGCAAGCGTGTGGCCCGCAAACTGAACAAGGAACTCTACGCAGCCCCTGGGTTTGAGGAGTTCTGGGACAAGATCACCCAGCGCACCATCTACCGGGTCAACTTTGAACGCCAAGCCCTGGTGGACGCGTGCGTGAACCGAATCAAGACGGCTCCCAGGATCGAGCCGATCCGTATCCAGGTCACGCGCACGAAAATGACGATGACTCGTGGTGGCACCAAGGGCAGCGCGCTTGGGTCGCGTGGCGCGAACCTGACCGGCTCCTACCCTCTGCCCGATATCGTGGCCCAGCTGCAGGAAGCGACCTCGCTGACCCGGCGGACGATCATCGATATCCTCACCGACTCGGGGCGGCTTGGGGAGTTTTTGGGGAACCCGAACGACTTCATCAAGATGGCGTCGACCTGTATTCAAGAAGAACTCGCTCACGTGGTGGTTGAGGGTATCCAGTACGAGAAGATCGGCGGGAGTATCTACGAGCTGCGCGAGTTGCAAGAAGACGGCCTCGAGGAGAAAGACCGCTTCCTTGACCAGCTCTACAAGGTGACCAACACGGGAAAGACAGACTTTGACTACGTCGTCTTTGACTCCGCGGTCGAGCGCCAGTTCGCCGAGCACCTGGACGGGCGAGAAGACATCCGCTTGTTCATGAAACTGCCCGACAAGTTCCGTATCCCCACCCCGGTTGGGGATTACAACCCGGACTGGGCGATCATCAAAACCGAGGAGGGACAGGACCGGCTGTATTTGATCCGGGAGACGAAGTCGAGCCTGGATCCGACGAAGCGTCGCCCGGGTGAGAACGCGAAGATTAACGCGGCGATCAAGCACTTCGAAGCCATCGGGGTGAACTACAAGGTCGCCGCCCCGGACAACTGGAGACTGTAACCGTGATGGAGGGTGGTGTGCTCAGCGATTAGCAGGCCAAGTTCTACGCCTACGAGCTGGATCGCTCCTATGCGGATCTGGCGCGCTCGATCACGGTTAATTAGAAAGCCGTCAAACTCGTTGACGCTCTCGAGCAAGGCTTTGATCGTCTGGGTGAGATCGGCGGTCGTGGGGGTGGTTTGTGTGCACTGGCTGCACTTGGTGCGACGGTTTTGCGCGAAAGAGCCCGGATGTGTCGCGTGGGGCGTAGGTGGTGACGCTCACCAGCTGGTCGCTTCCTTATCGACGAGGCCGCCTCCACCGCAACCCGCTTAACCGCATCTGATGGCGGACCGGAACAGCTAATCATCCGGTAAAAACACACGGGGTGGGGGCGTCTCGGCAAGACGCCCCCACCCCGTATACAGCTTCAAAGCCGAAGAAGCGAGCCCTACAAGTTCGAATCTTTCACAGACTGCGTGAGCTTTTGATCGCCCTGGGCATACACAACGCACGCAATATGACGATCTCCGTCCTTCCAAGACTGTTCAGTCGGAACAAGCCACGATACATCCAACGATGACGTCACATAGTTTGACCCAACATAGTCGGTAAAAGAGGAAACGCACGCCTCTTCAGCCTGCGAGTTCAGTTTGGAAGCGCCAGGGAACGCATCATCAGCACCGTTTGGGTTTGTCTGAACAACGGCTGAAACCTCGCCCCGATGTTCCTCGGAACAGGACGTGCGATCGATCGTCACCGCCGTCTCTGTGTTCGGCAGCTGAATACAATCACCGACCTTCAAATCAAGGACAGACGAATTCGAACACCCTGCTATTAGCGCGACGGCTGAAACAGCGAACGCGCCCGCGCCGGTGGCGTGGGCCGTTCGGCCTCGTAAATTGGCGAACACTATCGTCACAGTCCAACAGCCGCGTGAACGATGAAGTACACGATCGCCGCAACCGCAGCAGCAGCCGGAAGCGTCAAGAACCAACCGACCACGATGTTGCCAGCAACACCCCAGCGGACAGCCGAGAAACGCTTCGTCGCACCCACACCAAGGATCGCCGACGTAATCGTGTGCGTCGTAGAGATCGGAGCATGAAGAACGAATGCGGACAGGTATAGAACGATGGCGGAAACACCCTCGGCGACGAAGCCACGAGCCGGATCCAGATCGATGATCTTACGGCCGAGCGTACGCATAATGCGCCAGCCACCGGCATACGTGCCCAGCGAAATTGCACCTGCGGCAGCGAGCTTGACCCACAGCGGAATCGTGAGGTCACCCGTCACCGGGTCAATCACGTTGTGCGTCTCGCCGTAGCCACCGGCGATCAGCGCCATCACAATGACACCCATCGTCTTCTGAGCGTCCTGCAGGCCGTGGCCAAGGGCCATTGCTGCAGCTGACAGAGTCTGAAGAATACGGAAGCGACGCATCGTGCGGTGATAGGGCAGATTCTGCAACAGCCTCATCAGGCCCTTCATGAGGAAGAATCCCAGAAGGAAGCCGATCACCGGGGACGCGAACATCGGGATGATGACGTGCTGAAGAATTCCAATCCACTTCACCTGGGTCGCTGAAGCAAGGCCAGCGCCCACCAAACCACCAATCAAGGCGTGTGATGAGGACGATGGAAGCCCAAACCACCATGTGATCAGATTCCACACAACCGCACCGACCAGAGCGCCCAGCACAATCGCCAAGCCCTCTCTCTGTTGAAGAACGTCGGACGAATTCGTGTAGTGCGAGATATCGATGATGCCCTCACCGATAGTTTTTGCGACCTCCGTGCCCAAAAGTGCGCCAATAATGTTCATGACAGCAGCCATGAGGAGAGCGGCTCGCGGGGTCAGTGCCCTGGTGGACACGGAAGTTGCGATTGCATTCGCTGCATCGTGGAAGCCGTTGGTGTAGTCAAAACCAAGAGCAATGATCACGACCAGCGAGACCAGGACCAGATTAAGATCCACGGGTCAGGACTCCTTCACCGCAATCGTTTCAACGCAGTTTGCGAGGTCTTCGAATGCGTCGGATGCCGATTCTAGGACCTCAACAAGGTCCTTCAGCTTGATGATCGTCACCGGATCAAGGCCGGAATCGAAGATCGAAGTGAGAGCACGACGGTAGGTCGTGTCACCTTCGTTCTCAAGGCGGTTCAGCTCAACCCAGAAGTCGCGCATGTCCAGTGGGGACTTGAGGCCGGGGATCTGCTCTGCCGTCAGCGCTGCGCAACGAGTCAAGATATCGACCTGCTCGTGTAGAAGCGAGTGTATGTAGTCCGGTAGGTCGTTCAGACCGTACATGACGTAGAGGTCGCCGGCCTCGTCGATGAGGTCCATGCAGTCGTCGAGGCACGAGGCCAAGGCGCCAAGGTCTTCACGATCGAAGGGGGTGATGAAAGTCTGGTTGATGAGGTTCAAAATGTGGTGATTAATTTCATCACCGGAGTGTTCGACCTCGTGCAGTTGATCGCGCATTGCGACCTGTTCCTGCGGTGAGGAGTCAAGGATTGACGAAAGAATCGTCGTGCCGGAAACAAGGTTCGCGGCCTGCTGTGAATACAGGTCGAAGAAGGACGGGCCGTCAGCGGCCTTACGAAGTCCCACGATTTTTCCTCCTGAGGATTGGGGATGCGTTCCAAAACGCACTTACAGATTAAGGCACTCGAGGCGTTCAGATGAATGAAGGAAGACGAACGGATACCGACGCGCCACGTTTGTGAAGTGTTGCACACATGCTCACGGGACTTATCGCCCGCGCATTTTCCTCCACTATCTGGGATTATGGAACACGTAGAACAGGGGCGCACCCGTCGCCCTGGAATACCGAAAGCCTCAGGAGGCAAAATGTCCGTGACCGAACAGGATGTGCGAGCAGCAGCTCCGTCCAACGCTCCAGAAGACGTTCTCGCATGGGTTGCTAAGATCGCCGCGCTGACGACGCCTGACGCCATCGAGTTTGCCGATGGTTCGCAGGAAGAGTGGGATCGCCTGACCTCTCTCATGGTTGAGACTGGCATGTTCACCAAGCTCAACGAAGAGAAGCGTCCGAACTCCTTCCTTGCTCGCTCCAAGCCCTCTGACGTTGCACGTGTCGAGTCCCGTACGTTCATCTGCTCCGAAAAGGAAGAGGACGCCGGCCCGACCAACCACTGGGCAGACCCGACCGAAATGAAGGCCATCCTCAAGGAGAAGTTCACCGGCTCCATGAAGGGCCGCACGATGTACGTGATCCCCTTCTCCATGGGCCCGCTGGGCGGTCCGATCTCGCAGCTCGGCATCGAGATCACCGACTCCCCCTACGTTGTCTGCAACATGCGCATCATGACCCGCATGGGCACGGCTGCAATGGACCTCATCGCTGAAGGTGCAACCTGGGTTCCCGCCGTTCACTCCGTGGGCGTTCCGCTCGAAGAGGGCCAGGTTGATGACAACTGGCCGTGCAATGACGAAAAGTACATCACCCACTTCCCCGAGACCAACGAAATCTGGTCCTTCGGCTCCGGCTATGGTGGCAACGCCTTGCTCGGCAAGAAGTGCTTTGCTCTCCGTATCGCTTCGACCATGGCTCGCCGCGATGGCTGGATGGCAGAACACATGCTCATCCTGCGCCTGACCCGCACCGAGACCGGCCAGCAGTTCCACGTCACAGCTGCGTTCCCGTCAGCATGTGGCAAGACCAACCTCGCTATGCTCCAGCCGACCATCCCGGGTTACACCGTTGAGACCGTCGGTGACGACATCGCCTGGATGCGCCCGGGTCCGGATGGTCGCCTGTACGCAATCAACCCGGAAGCCGGCTTCTTCGGTGTTGCACCGGGCACCTCGTACGACACCAACCCGATGGCTATGGACACCATGCGCGCCAACTCCATCTTCACCAACGTCGCACTGACCGACGATGGCGATGTGTGGTGGGAAGGCATCGACGGCGAGGTCCCGGCACACCTGATCGACTGGCACGGCAACGACTGGACCCCCGAGTCCGGCGAGAAGGCTGCTCACCCGAACAGCCGCTTCACTGTCCCGGCATCGCAGTGCCCGATCATCTGCTCCGACTGGGAAGCACCTCAGGGTGTTGCCATTGACGCCATCCTCTTCGGTGGCCGTCGCGCCACCAATGTCCCGCTCGTTGCAGAACAGTACGAAGCAGCACACGGCGTCTTCATCGGCGCATCCGTTGCTTCCGAGGTCACCGCAGCAGCAACCGACGTCAAGGCCGGCTCGCTCCGCCACGACCCGTTCGCAATGCTCCCCTTCTGTGGCTACCACATGGCTGACTACTGGGGCCACTGGCTCGAGATGCAGGCAGAGCTTGGCGACAAGTTCCCGAAGGTCTACCAGGTCAACTGGTTCCGCAAGGACGAGAACGGCAAGTTCATGTGGCCGGGCTACGGCGACAACTCGCGCGTCCTCGACTGGATCGTCCGTCGTGCCGCTGGCGAGGTTGAGGCAATCGACGGTGTCACCGGTCGTTACCCGAAGTTCGAGGACTTCAACCTCGATGGTCTCGACATTGACGAGTCCGTGTGGGCCAAGCTCTTCGCGATTGATCTCGACGCATGGACCGCTGAGATGGACGACACTGAGGAATACTTCAAGCAGTTCGGTGACAAGCTCCCCAAGGAGATCACCGAGCAACTCGCGAAGTTCCGTGAGCGCATCGCAGCAGCCCGCGCCTGATTTCAGGTAGCGCTCTAGCGCGCGCGATCTATACCGGTGGTCGGACCCGATGGGTTCGGCCACCGGGCTTTTATATGCAAACCGTGTTCTCGGTGGCCTGCGATAAAATTTCGGCAATACACACAATCGAGTGGGGGAGGCCATTGGTGGCACCAACTATTTCCGCTGAAGAGATTGAAAAGGCCGGGGAGCTTTTAGGGCGAGTCTCCGACATCTTCTCTTCGAAAGTTGTCGGCCAGCACGACCTCAAGCGTGCACTGATGGTGGGACTGCTGACTCGTGGTCACATCCTGATTGAGTCCGTACCCGGCCTAGCGAAAACGACTGCCGCCCAAACGCTTGCTTCCGCTGTCTCCGGTTCGTTCCGCCGAATCCAGTGCACACCGGACCTGATGCCTAACGACATCGTCGGTATGCAGATCTGGAACCAGGCAACCGCAGAAATGAGCACTCAGCTTGGTCCTGTCCACGCAAACTTCGTGTTGATGGACGAAATCAACCGTTCCAGCGCGAAAACCCAGTCCGCGATGCTTGAAGCAATGGCGGAATATCAGACAACGATTGGTGGCGTGAACTATCCGCTTCCCCAGCCGTTCATGGTGATGGCCACCCAGAACCCGATCGAGGAAGAAGGCACGTACGTTCTTCCCGAGGCTCAGATGGACCGCTTCCTTTTGAAGCAGGTCATTACATACCCCCAGCCACGCGAAGAACTTGAGATCCTGACCCGCATTGAGTCTGGCCAGATGGCGAAACCCTCAACGGGTGACCCGATTTCGATCGAGGAGCTGGTGGGATTGCAGGACACCGTTCAGAAGGTGTTCATTCATGACACGTTGAAGGGCTACATCGTAGACTTGATGAACACGACCCGCGGTTCCGGGCCCGTTCCGTTGCCAGCGTGGGCACATCATGTGCGTGTGGGTGCGTCTCCGCGCGGTGGTATTGCGCTGATGCGTGCCGCTCAGGCCATTGCGCTCCTTGAAGGTCGTCATTTTGTTGTTCCCGACGATGTGAAGGCCATGCGCTATTCGGTGCTCCGCCACCGCATCATCCGCACGTTCGATGCGTTGGCTGACGATGTGTCGGTTGAAGGCCTGATTGATGCTGTCTTCAACGCTGTCCCTGTTCCGTGAGCCCCGCTTCATGTTATTTCGGTCGAATTCTAGGAAGCTGATACGCCGTCATGCCCGTTCGTAGTCGCGAGATCCACGCGTTGTCGTCGCGTGCGCGCTTGCCGATCATGCGCAAACTGCTGTCCATCATGGATGGGCAGCATTCCGGCGTGCGTCCGGGCCGTGGCTGGGATTTCCTTGATCTTGCCGAATATCATGCGGGCGATGACGTCCAGGATATTGATTGGGCTGCGACCGCTCGTACCGGGCAGGCGATTATTCGTCGCTATGAGTCGACGGCTAACCTGCAGGTTGTCATGCTGGTCGACACGGGGCGTTCGATGGGGGCGCTTGCTCCATCGGGCGAGCCGAAGATCGATGTTGCCGCCAGAGCCTGTGAGGCGATCGCATGGTTGGCGGTAGCGCGTGGCGACCAGTTGGGTGCGATTTCAGGGGATAGTCAGAAGATCACGATTTCCCCGGCGCGTTCAGGTAATGCCTACGCGGAGATGCTTCTGCGACGGATCAGCCCGGCGATCACGCTTGAAACACCCGCGTCGAATGTGACGGCGCTTCTTGAGCGAGCGTGTGTTGCGATTCGTCGTAGGTCCCTGATTGTTCTGGCAACGGATTCGCTCCAGCCTGAGCCAGGTTCGCAGGCGGATGCAGTCTTAGCGAAGCTGACGCGCAAACATGCGGTGATCGTGGTGTCTGTAGATGATATGAATCCGACGGACTTGCCGAAGGGGACTCGCATTATCGATGTCGATCAGGGGCCGTTGCCGGATTTCCTGTTGGGTGACAAGCAGTTGGCCGACCAGGCAAAGTTGATCGTGTCGGCCAGGCGTCAAGAGGTCGCATCCCTACTGGATCATCGCGGTGTGATCCGAGTGTCGGTTTCGGGCTCGAAGGACGTGCCACGTGCTCTGATGAGCGCCCTCGAAAGGGGGACTCGTGTCAGGTAACATTCTGGACGGTGTTCGCGAGCCGGTCGTGTATCCCGAGTGGATGTGGGTTGCCGGTCTCATTCTGTTCCTCATCATCGTCGCGTGGATTGTGGCGTGCCTTGTCCGCTGGTGGAAGTCGGATGCGAATCGTCCGCGGGGCCTGCGTGATCTGAGCGCTGAGCAACGTCGTGCATACCGTGACAATCTTGTGCAGATCGAAGCGAATTTCTTCGCCGGAGAATGGAACGAATCCGAGGTTCACTTGGCGGTTGCGGGCTTGATGCGCGCGCTGGGGACCGAGCGGACGGGGCGCAATCTTGAGTCCGCGACGGTCGCTGAGATTCGCGCGCTCGTGCCGATGTGGCCGGCGTACGTGCATCTGATGGAGCGCTGCGTCGAACCCTCGTTCTCCGGCCAACCGACGCGCAAGTGGGTGTCGACGCTTCTTGAGTCAGCGTTGAAGGTGATCGATCAGTGAAGTTCACCTTTTTCGTTGTTCTCGTTATCGGAGCCGCCCTGGTCGCGTTGGTCGTTGGGTGGAGGCGTGCGGCCTCGTCCTCTATCGCGAATGATTCACGAGGCTGGGTGGCGCATTCCGGCTATATCTCAACGTTGCCCGGCTTTAAACGCCTGGTCAGGCGTAGTCGCATCATGCTTGCGGGCGCGATTGTCTTTTTGAGCTTGGGCATTGTCGGCGTGGCATTCAGTGCCGGGGCACCCATTGATCGCGTGATCCAGGATGAGAAGACGGCGTCACGTGACATTGTTTTGTGCCTGGATACGTCGGGGTCGATGATCCCCTACGACGGGAATATCGGCGATGCTTTTTCGCGGATTGTTCAGCATTTTGCAGGCGAAAGAATCAGCTTGAACCTGTGGAATTCTCGCACGTTGGTGAAGTTCCCGCTGACGAACGACTACGACCTTGCGGTGTCTGAGCTCGACGAGATGAGCCGAATCATGAAGGAAGGCTACCTGGGTGAAAGCGCCGACGGCGTGTATGTCACGCAGGAGCTGATTGACTACACGGCGGCGACCCTTGACGACGAAGAAGAAGCCGCGTCGCTTGCAGGCGACGGCTTGGCGTCGTGTGTGCTGAGTTTTGACCACTCCGGCGAAGACCGTTCACGTCTGATTCTTTTTGCCACGGATAACGAGATCAACGGTCCGCAGATTTACACGCTTGCTCAGGCGTTTGATTTTGCTCATCAGCAGAACGTTCAGGTGACCACCCTGTATCCCGGGGATGGTGACCTGCTGACCACCGAGGGTGAAGAACTGAAAGAGCTGACCGAAGACAACGGCGGTGTCTTCTATGATGCCTCCGACGCTGCGAGCGTCCAAGGGATCATCCAAGAAATCGAATCTCTACAGCGCATCGAATTGTCCGAGCATGCGAAGGTTCTTGAGATCGATAAGCCGGCTGGCTTCCTCAGTCTTGCCGCTGTTGGCATTATCGGGTTCCTCGGTCTGCTTGCGATCGGGAGGCTCTGACATGTTCTTCCGTCCCGTGTTTTCTTTAACAGCTTTCATTCTTGTGGCGCTTGTTGGATTCGCGCTGGTCCTGCTTGGGCTGAAGCGAGGTACTCGCACATCGAAACGTGAAGCCGCCAGACGTGCCACGATCGTTGCTCTGTTGGTCTTTATGATGGCGGGCCCCTCCATTCCTGGCAAGGCAAGTGACGTTGGCTCGGCGGCCGAAGCGTGGATTGTCATCGACCGGACAGGATCGATGGCGGGTGAAGACTGGGATGGCGATCGGCCTCGAATCGAGGGTGTCAAACAGGACGTTCAGACCATCCTTGATGCAATGCCGGGTGCTCGCATCACGATCATGGTCTGGGATTCGAATGTCAGCACGGTTCTCCCTCTGACGACGGATCGGGATGCTGCCGACAGCTATCTGACGAACCTGCGTCAGGAGCTTTCTGACTCGTCCCACGGGTCGACACCGAATCGTCCGGCTTCAGCTCTTTTCAGTGCGCTGTCTGACGCTGAAGAACAAGATCCGGACGCAATCCGTGGGCTTTTCGTCTTCTCTGACGGGGAAAGCTCGAATGAAGACGTCTGGAGTCCCATCGACGACATGAGTACGTCTTCGTGGGGGTTGATGAGCCGATACGTCGACGGTGGTGCGATCATCGGGTACGGCACGAAAGAGGGTGGGCCGATGAAGGTGCGTCGCCTGACGGGTGACGCACAGGAGCGCGGATACACCGAAGACTCTCAGTCGGGCGATCAAGCAGATGAAGTGGTCGAAGACGAGTACATTCGCGATGGTTCCGAGCCGGATTCTCCGATCGCGATTACGCGCATTGACGAGGACGCCTTGAAAGACATTGCCGAGCAAACGGGGCTGACGTACATCCACTCGCCGGCAACTGCCGAGGTCAAACAGGCTGCGTCGACTCTGGATGAAAACTCGCAGGTAGTGGCCACTCAGCGAGCCCAAGTGAAGGCAGCACGCTACCTGATTTGGCCGTTTGCCCTGTTCTTGGGCGGAATGCTCGCGTGGGAAACCGCGATCGTTGCAGGTAAAGCCCGAAACATGAGGAGGGCTCGTGCCATCTAAGAAGAACACCCGTAAGGCGAATAAGTACGAGGTCGCGCTTCCCTTCGGTGGGCGTACTGCCGGTGATCCTGAACGCCAGCCTGTTCCGGCAAAGCGGGAGCGAACAAAGGAAGATCTGCGCAGACTCCTGAGGTCTACGCCCCTCATTGTCGTTGCTAGCCTGATTGCGTCGTTCCTTGTGGGGCTTCCCGTCTGGTCTCATCACACGCGAGACCAGTGGCAGGCGGGCGAGTACACCCAGGCAACGGGCGAGTATTCAACGCAACGTACGTTGACGACCTACGGGCCAGAGTCATGGGTGGCGCATTACAACGTGGGCACGTCTCTTTTGAAAGAGGGCAAAGCAGGTCAGGCGCTCAGCGAATTGCAGATTGCTCTTGAAGGCGTCCCGAAGGCTACACAGGACGAAGAGGGGCACATTCAAGCCTTCTCTTACGAGTGTCAGGTGCGTATTAACACTGCTCTTGCGCTCGAGGTATTGGGCGACCAGGCGACGGAATCCGGCAAGGGCGATGAAGCGGATCAGAATTACCAGCAGGCGGATGAAATGCTTGTTGCGTGCACTCTTGATTCCCGGCCGCAAGACACGTCGGATCCGCAGGATCAGTCCTCCGGTGGCCGAGGGGGCCAAGGTGGCGATCAAGGTCAGTCTGGCGATTCCGACCAATCGAGTTCGTCGCAGTCCGGTTCGTCTTCGGATAACGAGGCCGACCGGCAGGGCGGAGACTCTCAGCCTGACCAGGGGTCGGGTGACGGATCTGCTGATCAGGAAGAATCTTCCCAATCTGAGCAGGCAAGTAGGGCTCGCGAGCGCTTGAAGAATAAGCGTCAGCGCGCACAAGGTAAGCCGGATAAGTCGAATAATTCGCAGAGCAGCGACTCTTCGGGCCAGAGTTCTTCCGGTGGCGGTCAAGAACAGAGTCAGCAGGGTGATTCGTTGGACCAGGAGGGCGATGAAGAATCGAAGCCATTGACCCCAGAAGAGCAACGTCGTCAAGAAATTGAACGTCGATTGCGTCGTAGCACTGACGTTGATGAAGATTCGTCTGCGACCACTCGGACCGGCGATTCGAATGGCGCATGGTAGGTCGGATCCGGCCTCGTCAATCACGAAACTGGGCGGCGCGGAAGGTGGATTCGTGGCACGTCCCACGTCGGGAGGAATTGGACGAGTGTCGCGCCAGCTCGCAAACATCGATAGGCTGAAGCCATGAAGGTCCTCTTAGTGGGAAATGGGGGGCGCGAGGTCGCCCTCGCCCGAAACCTCGTACGTACTGCATCTTCATCTGATCCGGTTGAACTGATTGTTCAGGCGGGTAACCCGGGGCTTGAGCCACTGGGGCAATCACTTGTATTTAACCCGCTGAATCCGGATGATGTCGCTGTGCGCGCGAAGGGTCGCGGAGTGGACCTGGTTGTTGTTGGCCCTGAGGCTCCTCTTGTCGCCGGCGTCGCTGACGCTGTGCGCGCTGAAGGTATCCCGGTTTTTGGCCCGTCGAAGGTTGCTGCTCAACTTGAGGCGTCCAAGGCATTCGCTAAAGAGGTCATGGAAGCAGCTGGTGTTCCGACCGCTCGCGCTTTCACCTGCCGTACGACCGAAGAGGTCGAGGCTGCGTTCAACGCATTCGGCGCTCCCTACGTGGTGAAGGATGATGCGCTTGCCGCTGGCAAGGGTGTTGTGGTGACTGATGATCGCAATGTGGCGCTTGCTCACGCAACCACCTGCCTGAACCGTGAAGATGGCGTTGTCTTGGTTGAGGAATACTTGGATGGCCCCGAGGTCTCTCTGTTCTGCGTCAGCGATGGCACGACTGTTGTTCCGCTAGTTCCCGCTCAAGACTTCAAGCGTGTTGGCGACGGAAACTCCGGTCCGAATACGGGTGGCATGGGTGCGTACACGCCGCTTCCGTGGCTGGATGACTCGGTTGTCGACGAGGTCGTGAAGACCGTTGCTCAGCCGACCGTTGACGAGATGGCTCGTCGCGGAACCCCGTTCGTGGGGCTGCTTTACTGCGGTCTGGCAATGACGTCGAAAGGTATTCGCGTCGTCGAATTCAATGTTCGCTTCGGTGATCCTGAGACGCAGGTTGTTCTTGAACGCCTCGATTCGTCACTTGCTGACCTGCTCTACGCCGCGGCGACTGGAACGCTTGCTCATTTGCCTGCTCCCATCTGGTCCCCGGATGCGGTGGTCACGGTTGTGATGGCATCGGGTGGCTACCCGGACACACCCGATACCGGACATGAAATCACAGGCATTGAGGACGCGGAAGCTATCGACGGCGTGCATGTTATTCACGCGGGTACTCGTTTTGAGATCACATCTTCGGCGGAGGAGGTTGCACTGGGGTGTTGCGGGTTCGAACCCGACGAAATGCTGGTGAATTCCGGTGGGCGTGTGCTGGACGTCGTGGGACGCGGCGCAACCGTTGAAGAAGCCAGAGCCAAGGCCTACGAGGGCGTCGATTGGATCAGCTTCGCTGGTGAGCATCACCGTAAAGACATTGCAACCTGGCCGGCCGAGCTAGACGCTAAGAACTGAACTGAATAGAGACGGAGGACGCGTAATGGCTGCTATGGAACTTCCAGGATGGAAACATGTGTCCTCCGGCAAGGTGCGTGACATCTACGCGCCCGCCGATCAGGAAACACCTGACCGTCTTCTTCTGGTGACCTCGGACCGCATCAGCGCTTACGACTACATTCTGCCGTCGGAAATCCCCGGAAAGGGCAAGGTGCTGAACCAGCTTGCTCTCTGGTGGATGGAACAGCTACGCGACGTGATTGAAAACCATGTCATCACTGCTGAAACTGATGCCACAGATCCTTTGAGCGTTCCGGCTCCCCTCGTCGGTCGATCAGTGGTTGCCAAGGCTCTGAATATGATTCCGATCGAGTGCGTCGTTCGCGGATACCTGACGGGTTCCGGCTTGGTCGAATACAAAGAGTCGGGCACCGTTTGCGATATCGCTCTTCCCGAGGGTCTGGTTGAAGCCTCGCGCCTCGAAACCCCGATCTTTACTCCCGCTGCCAAGGCGGAACTGGGCGATCACGACGAGAACATTTCCTTCGGACGCGCAGCTGAAATGGTCGGCGAAGAACTTGCGTCTCGCCTGCGCGACGTTTCTATCGCCCTGTATGAAGGTGCTCGCGAAATCGCTGCCGAGCGCGGTGTCATCATCGCCGACACCAAGTTTGAATTCGGGCTGGATCCCGCAACAGGCAACCTGGTCCTGGGCGACGAAATCCTGACCCCTGATTCCTCGCGATTCTGGCCCGCCGACCAGTGGCAGCCCGGCCAGATCACCCCGAGCTTCGATAAACAGTACGTTCGCGACTGGCTGACCAGCGCCGAATCCGGATGGGACAAGAAGTCGGGAGAAAATCCGCCCGTCCTTCCAGAATCCGTTGTGACCGCAACTCGCGACCGTTACATCGAAGCGTTTGTTCGCCTGACCGGCGAAGAACCGACACTATAACCATCACCACCAATTAAGCGGGTCAAGCCCGTCACCCAACACGCGGAAATTCCGCACGCACAATAGGAGGACGCCGTGGGGCGAATCATCGTGGAAGTGATGCCGAAGCCGGAAATCCTGGATCCCCAGGGTAAGGCAGTGGGATCTGCACTTCCGAGGCTTGGAATCACAAGCTTTGCTTCTGTTCGCCAGGGCAAGTGCTTCCACCTGACGGTTGACGGCCCGGTCACCGAGGAACTTCTCGCGGATGCCCGCAAGGCAGCTGAAGAGGTTCTGTCGAACCCGATCATCGAAGATGTCGTCCGCGTCGAGGCGCTGGATGAAGGCGAGGCCACCAAGTGACCCGCATTGGTGTTGTTACCTTCCCGGGCACCTTGGATGACCGGGATGCTGCGCGCGCCGTCCGCCTTGCCGGTGGCGAGCCCGTCGCTCTCTGGCATAAGGATGCCGACCTGCACAGCGTTGACGCGGTCGTCATCCCCGGTGGTTTCTCCTACGGCGACTACCTGCGGTGTGGCGCAATTGCTGCGACTGCTCCCGTGATGGGTGAAATTGTCGAGGCAGCCGGTAAGGGTATGCCCGTTCTTGGCATCTGCAATGGCTTCCAGGTTCTCTGCGAAGCGCACCTGCTTCCCGGCGCTCTGATCCGTAACGATCATCAGAAGTTCTTCTGCCGCGACCAGGAACTGCGCGTCGAAAACGCCGATACCGCGTGGACACGTGCGTTTAGCGCTGGCGAGCACTTCACGGTTCCGCTGAAGAACGGTGAAGGCAACTTCCAAGCCTCCCCGGCTGAGCTGGAGCGTCTCGAAGGTGAAGGCCACATCGTCTTCCGCTACATCGGCCTGAACCCGAATGGTTCCGCGGACGATATTGCTGGCGTGACAAATGCTGCGGGCAATGTCGTTGGTCTGATGCCACACCCCGAACACGCGACCGAAGCGGGCTTTGGTCCGCTGGCCACGAAGGATGGCGTGCACTCCGGACACGGTGGTACCGAAGGCCTGAAGATCTTCCAGTCCGCCCTGATGGGATTAGTGGGGTAATCCGACGTGTGGCCTCGTGAATAGATACGAGGCCGCGCCCGCTGAATTTTTCACGAAACGTTCATAGACGCGAACCGAAACGTGCGTAACGAATGGAGCAGGTATGACCGCGAAGGTCAAAGCAGAGAATCCTCGGGAATTGCCGGATACGACAGAAGATGCGGCCGCAACCCCCACGAAAGATATGCCCTGGAAAGAACTGGGCCTGAAGGAAGACGAATACGCCAAGATCTGCGAGATATTAGGTCGTCGCCCCACGAACGCTGAGCTGGCGATGTACTCCGTCATGTGGTCAGAGCACTGCAGCTACAAGTCATCGAAGAAGCACCTCGCTGAGCAGTTCGGCGAGCGCACCACCGAAGAAATGAAGCGCCACCTGTTGGTCGGCATGGGGCAGAACGCTGGCGTCGTCGACATCGGTAACGGGTGGGCGGTTACCTTTAAGGTTGAGTCGCACAACCATCCGTCGTTCGTTGAGCCCTACCAGGGTGCTGCAACCGGCGTCGGCGGTATTGTCCGCGACATTATCTCCATGGGCGCGCGCCCGGTCGCCGTCATGGATCAGCTACGTTTCGGCGCGGTTGACCACCCGGATACCCCGCGCGTCGTTCACGGTGTGGTTTCCGGCGTGGGTGGCTACGGCAACTGCCTCGGCCTGCCGAATATCGGTGGTGAAACTGAATTTGACCCGTCCTACCAGGGCAACCCGCTGGTCAATGCACTCTGCGTCGGTACCCTGCGTCACGACGACATTCACCTGGCAAACGCAACCGGTGAAGGCAACCTGGTTGTCCTCTTCGGCGCGCGCACCGGCGGTGACGGCATCGGTGGCGCATCGATTCTGGCGTCCGAAACCTTCGAAGACGGCATGCCCGCCAAGCGTCCCTCCGTGCAGGTCGGTGACCCCTTCATGGAGAAGGTCCTCATCGAATGTTGCCTCGACCTGTTCAAAGCGGACGTCGTTCAGGGTATCCAGGACCTCGGCGCCGCAGGTATTTCCTGCGCCACCTCCGAGCTGGCCTCTAACGGTGATTCTGGTATGCACGTCGACCTTGAGAACGTGCTGTTGCGTGACCCGACCCTGACCGCAGGCGAAATCCTGATGTCCGAGTCGCAGGAACGCATGATGGCGATCGTGACCCCCGAAGATAAGGAACGTTTCTTCGAGATCATCAACAAGTGGGACGTCGAGGCGTCGATCATTGGCACGCTGACCGGTGACGGTCGCCTGACCATCGACCACTTCGGACACCGCATCGTCGACGTTGACCCGAAGACCGTTGCCCATGACGGCCCGGTCTACGACCGTCCCTACGCCCGCCCAGCATGGCAGGACGAACTGCAGGCGAACACGTCCGCATCCCTGAAGCGTCCCGAAACTGGTGGAGAACTGCTCGCGGATATCAACGCGGTGATCTCCAACGTTAACCAAGCCTCTAAGGCTTGGGTCACCGACCAGTATGACCGCTACGTGCAGGGCAACACCGCTCTTGCTCAGCCCGATGATGCCGGCGTTATCCGCGTCGACGAAGAAACCGGTCTCGGCGTTGCCCTGGCCACCGACGCAAACGGCTGGTATACGAAGCTCGATCCTCGTGAAGGTGCGCTACAAGCACTCGCGGAATCCTACCGAAACGTCGCCATCGTTGGTGCCGAACCGGTCGCGATTACCGACTGCCTCAATTTCGGTAACCCCGAAGACACCGACGCCATGTGGCAGCTGGTTACTGCA
The DNA here is from genome assembly GCF_059082735.1 of Actinotignum sp. usb-actsch-rep-73. Lineage (NCBI taxonomy): Bacteria > Bacillati > Actinomycetota > Actinomycetes > Actinomycetales > Actinomycetaceae > Actinotignum > Actinotignum sp. usb-actsch-rep-73. The sequence continues at coordinate 39,913 of NZ_JBHNPV010000016.1, forward strand.
ATGACGGGTCTGGCCGACGGCTGCATCGAATTGGGCGTGCCCGTCACCGGCGGTAACGTGTCACTCTACAACTCATCCGGTACCGAGAAGAACCTTCCGACCTCGTCGATTAACCCGACGCCGGTTGTGGGTATGCTCGGCATCATGAAGGACGTGACGCGCGCGAACCCGTCCGGCTTCACCGAGGAAGGCCTGGCAGTCATTCTGCTCGGCCAGACTCAAGAGGAACTCGACGGTTCCGCGTGGGCACGTATCTGCCACGATCACCTGGGCGGTCGCCCGCCGAAGGTGGATCTGAAGGCTGAAGTTGCCCTCGGCAACGTGGTCCGTGCCCTGTCCGAGGCCGATGGTCCGGATGGTCGCCCGCTGATCCGCTCGGCACACGACCTGTCGAACGGTGGCTTGGCACAGGCTCTCGTTGATTCGGTGCTCCGCTTCGGAATTGGCGGTGCCTTCGACCTGACCGGTGCACAGGGTCAGAACGGTCTGAGCGACTTCGACATGCTCTTCTCCGAGTCGCAGGCACGAGCGATCATCGCCGTTCCTGAAGGTGCACTTGACGCGGTCTACGCTGCCTGCCAGGCAGAAGGCATTGACTTTGCTCGCATCGGTACGACCGGTGGTGACATGCTGGTTCTTCACGGCTCTGATCTGCTCGCTGACTCGGGAGAGTCTGTTGGTTGGATCGCCGACCTGGACGACCTTCGCGCTCAGTCAGAAGCTGCCCTGCGAGACCGATTCTGAAATACGACTGAACTCATACGG
>NZ_JBHNPV010000017.1:0-680 GCF_059082735.1 Actinotignum sp. usb-actsch-rep-73
AGGCGCGCAAGAACATCTGGCCTACTACCGTGGTGCAGCGGTGCACCTTCCACGCTTTTGTCAATATCCGAAGTGCCACCACCACTCGCCCGCGACTACAGGCCAGTCAAGAGCTCTACGCTCTAGTAGGTAAGAGCCTGATTCGGACGAAAACCGCGCCTGAGGCCTCAGAGTGGCTCGCAGCCTACATTGGGTGGGCTCAACGGTGGGAGGACTTCCTTGCCCAACGCACGCTCACTCCAGATGGGGGCTGGGTTCCCACGCATGCTCGGCTGGTAAGCCCGTCGCACTCTTAACCGTCTGATCAGCACGGGCACTTTGTTTGCTTTCCTTGACCCCAGTTGGGATCGGCCCATGCCTGCAATGACCAACCGCATTGAGGGGGCGACAAATGCCCCTCTTCGTCAGATGCTGCCCGATCACCGTGGTCTGAGCCTTACTAGGCGGATCAAAGCAATTTTCTGGTGGTGCTACATGCACACTGAGCACCCACTACCACCAGCTCAAATCCTCAAAACGATGCCAACAGATGCTGACATTGAAGCCGCCTATCAAACTATCCACCCCGCAGAGATCAAAACAACGAGCCTGCCCCAATGGGGAGACGCCATCACCTGGCAAGACCTCCACCACAACACCAGCCCATACACCAACCCCTGGGACTAAACGAACCAGGACCC
>NZ_JBHNPV010000018.1:0-2293 GCF_059082735.1 Actinotignum sp. usb-actsch-rep-73
AGGTGAGCGACTCAGCGAGCGCCCGGAGTAACCGACAGGTCGAAGGTGATGGTTTCACCCTCGGGGGAGGTCAGTGTTGCGGTCGTGTCGCCTTCAGCCAGAGGCTTGATCATCGGGGCATCGGAATCGGTGCCGGCAACAAACTCTGCGATCGACGCGTCTTCAACGGTGCCGGTCCAGTGTGCGGCAGCTGCCTGATCAACCTTGAGAATCAGGACGCGCTTGATCGGAAGAGTCACCAGCGCACCGGAAATGGTTGCGGGATCCTTTTCGATGGTCAGCATCTGGGTCGACGCGGAAGCGGACTGAGACGTTGCAACGGAACCCGAAGAATCGGCGGTCTCGGTTGAAGCTGACGAGCAACCTGCAAGAAGAGCGGTTGCGAGAGCAATTGTGCACAGAGAAATAGAGGTTTTCTTCATCATCTTTCAATCATACGGGTGCATTATTCTTGAAAATCCGCAGAGGTCACGTTTGAGTCCCATTTTAAACGTGACCTTTCATTCATCATTGCCAAGACCTAAAGATTAAGGAAAGACCAGTAAAATCAGGCGAAAAGTGTCGGAATAGATTTGACCTGCATCGTGCGTGTATCACCCGATCATCGTCGAAAGCGTAGATGCTTTGTAAGAGCCTCGAAGAACATGGAGAAGGACATGGCTGATCTGAATACCCGCCCATCAGCACCCATCGAAAACGACACGATCGCCACTCAGCTTGGGCACCGGACAATCCGAGCTTTCACTGGCAAGGCGCTTACCGAAGAAGAACTGACAACACTGTTTGAGGTTGCACGTCAGACTGCCTCTTCTTCATTCCTTCAGCAGTGCACCATCCTGCGGATCACGGATCCTGAGGTTCGTGAGAAGCTTCATCAGGCTTCCGGACAGCCATATGTTGGTGGCACGAAAGGCGAGCTTCTGGTTTTTGTCGCTGATCAGTACCGCAATGCGCGAATTCGCGAAGAAGCGGGGATCGAAGACACCCCACTTCACACGGTCAACTTGTTTCTCACCGCCCTTCACGATGCTCTGCTCAGCGCGCAAAACGTTGTTGTCGCTGCTGAATCGATGGGCTTGGGAACGTGCTACCTCGGCTCAATTCACGCGAATCCGGAACTGGTTATCGAGGCCCTTAACCTGCCGAAGCTAACCTTCCCTGTCCTCGGCTTACTCATTGGCCACCCCGACCAGTCGCCTCAGTACAAGCCTCGCCTGCCCCTGTCGGTCACGGTCGCCGATAACACGTATCCGTGCTTGGACTCGTATGAAGAAGCTTTGGGTGAATACGACCAGAGGATCACCGAGTACTACGACCTGCGTGATACGTCCAAGCGCGCCGAGTCATTTTCTACTCTCGTACGTACCAAAGTTGGTATCGGCGGTGCACATGTTTCAGACATTCTGAGAGTTATCCACAAGCAGGGGTTTGACCTCTAAACAAAAACCATTGTTTCGACTACATTCAATCTCAACAGATTTGATGTAAGCGCAACGCAACACCTGAAGCAATTCGGGGGCGCTTCATTCAATGACATCGAATGAGATAAACAACGGTAGTTTCTCGTACAACAATGCGGGTGACACAACGACCTTGAGGATGTGCGACATGGAAGGCTTCGCCTACGGATTCTCGACCTACGTTTTTATCGAGCGAAACTCAGCCAACTCGGCAGTACTTCATCCCTATCCGGAAACCAAGATTGAAGCAGTCCGAGATGCGTTGGATGATGCTGGCTACGATATGGAGATTCTCGGCAAGGGAGATATCAACACTGGGCGCGAGCGCGCTGGTGAGGGCATCTACTTCACCGAACAGCCTTTCCCTGACGAGGTCCTCGGTGACTTGGCAGACGCTCTGATTGTTCGTGGTTTCGGTGCCTTTGCGTACTCGTTGATTGAATCCTCCTTCGATTCGGGCGCGAAGATCTCGCTCTTTACCCGCATGGGGAAGAACATTGTCGAGGCCGGCAATCGTGTGATTATGACCCACATGTATATCGGCGAGATCGAAGGTAGGAAGGAAGCGCGTACCTGGTTTTTCGGTTCTCCGACCGATTTGGCTGAAGCTGAAATGCTGTTACTGTCTCGTTTTTCCACTCAGCCGGTACATGACGTTCACGGCATGGCGGCAATTGAGATCGTGCACGCGGACTACTCACAGGGCTTCCTGTCCCACACCGAATTGATGAGCGCGATGCTGAATGTGCTTGGCAAGTCCGGGTATAACGGACCCGCGTTCGTCACCGATTCGTCCATCATCTAGCGGGGGTTATGGGCTCTCGCCCAACACA
>NZ_JBHNPV010000019.1:0-1802 GCF_059082735.1 Actinotignum sp. usb-actsch-rep-73
AGTGACCACCAACAAGGGCGGGGCGATACGGCTCATTAACGCTTCCCACGCGCTTGCTTTCTCCGCTCTTGCCGCATACCAGCCCAACACATACTCATCGCTTCGGGCAATCAGAACAACAGCTTTGCGCCCTAGATGGATGCCATCAACGTAGATGACGTCATGGACCTGGTCAATGATGGGTGGCAAGGCCCAATAGCTCCACAACGCCTGGCAACGCCTCTGGAAGGATCTGCCCTCACCGGGAAGCTCTTTGAGGGTTGTCCCTGACAACAGCCAGTTAAGGAACGCTGATAAGTCTTTAGCTCCCGAGTCGATACGTTGCACCATCGAGGAATTACACCCCCGACACCTCCACCTGACTCGTCCAGCAGACGTTCTTCCATTGCGATTCATTGACTGGGCGCACACAGGGCAAACGGGAGCTCTCATATCTCCCAAGCAAACACATCAACTTAAAACCCGACTTTTCCGCTCCAAAACAACGAAAAACAAGCCTCAATGCCACACATTTTGTCCAACCTCCAAGTTGCCCCACACCAACTTCAACACAGACTTTCCCGCACCAAAACAACGAAAAGTCACCAAAAATGCCACACATTTTGTCGTATAACCCAAACCATCAGCCTCTATCGGCAACCAGATACTCACTGGTGCAACCACACATAAACAACGTAGCTTAGATACCACGAGGGGCTAGGCCTTACGGCCTAGCCCCTCGTGGTATCCCATCAACACAGTCAAGTCTTCGAATAGCGCCCTTTCCGTCAGTTACGAAGCGTCCATTTTCTTCGCATCTACTTTCCTCTTGATGTCTACTACAGTAGCGAGCTCTCCTTGAGAAACCATTGAGTCTTCCTTAAAGTTTTCTGAGAGTTTTTGCTTCCTTCACACATCAGGTCTCACGTTCACCTCACGTGTTCACAGGCCCACCACGCGCACGGGAACGTAGCGTCACCGGAATATTCATGACAACAACCGACTGTCTGACAACAATTCGGGTATCCGACTCGACCACTTCGCAACTCTCGAGATCCGCATCATTACGAGCCACCACGTCGCCCGCCAGCTCACACGGTCTGGACCCCACGTCTTCCCACTGCGCAGTCGCCGACGCATCCGCACCCGCGAGCGCTCCAAGGTCGGCGATCGCATTCAGACGAGCTTTCGCCGAATAGAGTGCACCGGCGAACACAATGACCAGCAGGCAGATCAACACCAGCGCACAGATAGCGGTAACGAGGATCGTGCCCGAGCCCTCTTCCTTTTCCATCGCTCGTCTACAAGGTTGCCGATCAGGCGGTGTAGTGCACGTTCTCATGGCACCAACGAGTCCTTTTTGGCTCTGATCGTGCACGTGTTGTCGCCAATGGTCAGTCCTGAAATCGCATGCCTTGAATACGTGGCGCGAGCTTCAACCCACTCACCGTTTTCGACAACTGAAACACTTGCCCCTTTTTGGGCAAGAGAGCCCAACGCTGTAGCTCCAACTTGGGTTGGATTCGCTACTCCCATCATCGCGGCACGCGCTGCTTCACTTGCCGAATGGCACAAGCTCTGACGCGCCAACACTGTGGAGGCAACACCGAGCACCAGCGCCAGCATCAATGCGATGGCAACACAACCAATTGCCAATTCGACCGTCACTGAACCTGTTTCATCGCGACTCCGCCGCGTCTGTTTTGCCCCATCGGCTACACGAGCACGGAAGTGCCTGAAATGCGCATCTCCACGCACACACCAGGCGAATCGCACCTTTTCGAGCCCTCGTTTCCACAGGCGCTGACCCGGCCAAGGCGGTT
>NZ_JBHNPV010000020.1:0-42688 GCF_059082735.1 Actinotignum sp. usb-actsch-rep-73
ATATTCGCGTTCATCTAGTGACGTGGGAAGATTCCGGTTACCGTTGAGGTATGAATTTCTTCGATGATGATGAGAACACCCCGGAAGAGGACTTCGACCGCGTCGAAGTTGACTGTGGAATTGCCACCTCTGTTGAAAACGTGTGGGCAGTTGTCAGCGAACCCGGCTGGTGGGTTAATGACGGTCCGGTCGACGACCACGAGGTCGCCCTTGATGATGAGGGCATCTACCACGTGACTGACCCTGAAGCGGGCGAGTGGCTGGTTGAAAAAGCAGACGAGGATCCGATGGATGTCGTCGCCTTCCGCTGGTATCCGATCGCGTCCGATGAGCTCCCCGACGAATACGCGACTCGCGTCGAAATCTCCCTCTCTGAAGAGGGCGACTCGGTGAACGTTCACATCGAAGAGTCCGGCCTCTCGTCAGTCAGCGACGATGAAGACGAGGCCCGCCAAATGTGGGATGACGAAGCGGGGATGTGGGCTGAAGCGCTTGATGCGATCAAAGCTCACCTCGAAGCCTGAACCTTTCTTCAGACCGCCCACGCTGCAAGCCCTGGTGCTTTGTGGTGTGGGCGGCCTCGTGATTGAGGAAGAGAAAACGCGAAGGTGCAAGATCGTGTAAATCGACACGTCTGCGCCGGTGGGGCACGGTTGAGTGAATGCGAGGTGACTCGTTTGCCATGTGTCGCGCATGAAAAGGTAACGCGAAGGTGAAGTATCGTAAACAGTTATTGGGGCACTGTTAGCGAATGACGGACCTTGCACAGCAGCAGTGCTCGGCTTACCCGTAGTGTCGGCGTCATCACCGCCGACACACACGTTCGGCGATATCGTCGACGCGGAAGGAGTCTGATGAGTAGTCACGGCATGAGCGCGACCGGAACACCTGCGCCTAGCGCAGGAGCCGACACCGGCGAAAGTGGTCACCTGCAACGCAATCTGCAAAACCGCCACGTCCAGCTCATCGCAATCGGTGGCGCAATTGGCACCGGCCTGTTCATGGGCTCCGGCAAGACGATCGCCACAGCAGGCCCTTCGATCCTGCTGGTCTACATCATTATCGGCGCGATCCTGTTCATGTTCATGCGCGCGATGGGTGAGTTACTTCTGTCGGACTCGCGCTATCACACGTTCGCTGACATCGCCCGCGACCTCATCGGTCCCTGGGCCGGGTTCGTCACCGGCTGGACGTACTGGATGTGCTGGGTCGTCACCGGCGTCGCCGACGTGATCGCCATCACCGGATACGTCAGATTCTGGTGGCCACAAACGCCCGCGTGGATCCCGATTGTCATTACGACAGTCCTGCTGTTCTCCCTGAACGCGATGACCGTGAAGGCGTTTGGTGAAACAGAATTCTGGTTCGCGCTGGTCAAGATCGTTGCGATTCTTGCGCTGGTCGTCGTTGGTTTCATCATGGTCGCCATGCACACCACCTCCGAAGCTGGCACGACCGCTGCGGTATCAAACCTCTGGTCGCACGGCGGTGTTTTCCCGAAGGGCTTCATCGGATTCTTGGGTGGCTTCCAGATTGCTCTCTTCGCATTCGTCGGCATCGAACTGGTCGGCACGACGACCGCGGAAACCGCCGACCCGGAAAAGACTCTGCCCAAGGCGATTAACTCCATCCCCGTGCGCATCATGCTGTTCTACGTCGCGGCTCTCGCCGCGATCATGATGGTGACCCCGTGGGACCAGGTTGACCCCGAGCGTTCACCGTTCGTCACCATGTTCTCCATGACCGGCCTAGCGGCGGCCGCGACGATCGTGAACATTGTCGTTCTGACCTCTGCTGCATCGTCGGCGAACTCCGGCATCTACTCAACGTCGCGTATGCTGTTCGGCCTGGCGTCGCGCGGAGACGCCCCCAAGATCTTTGCCCGCCTGTCTCGCCGTCACGTCCCGAAGAACGCCCTGTTCCTGTCGTGTGTCTGCCTGCTGTCCGGCATTATCGTCATGGCGTCCGGCGGGTCGATCTCCGCGGCGTTCACGCTGGTCACATCCATGTCGGCAACCCTGTTCATGGGCGTGTGGGTCGTCATCATCGTCTCGTACCTGATTTACCTGCGTCGCTACCCTGAGCGCCACGAAGCCTCCGTCTTCAAGGCTCCGTGGGGCGCAGCATCCGCGTGGATCGTCTTCATCTTCATGCTGGCGATGGTCGCCGTCCTCATCCTGTTTGAGGACACGCGTCAGGGCTTGTTCACGTCCCTCGTGTGGATTGTCTTTATCGTCGGTGTTGCGCTGATCAATCGCCATCGCATGTTGAAACGCGCAGAGGAAGGCACCCTCGATCACGCGGTCGCCGATGTTTGACGCACAGGCGCGACTTCTCGCCCCTGTTGTCGACACATCCGGCATCTCCGTATCGCACGTCCTTTCATTTTCTGAAATATCGACCGCCTGAATTCGCAATCTGTGTATCCGCTGATTAGGCTTTACTTCAGTGCCACGGGAACCCGCACGCGTGCTGGGTTGAGAGGAAGGCAAAGTGCCTTCGACCGTCGAACCTGAACCGGATAATGCCGGCGTAGGGAGGCTTCCTACTCGTGAGCACCATGCTGTACACGAGAGGAGTTCTTCAGCATGAGTGACAACGTTGCATCCGCACCCCGCCTGAATTGGCGCGTCGTTGACATGGTGACCACCGCGATTCTTGGTGTTGCATGTGGTTTGCTGTTCCTGATCTGGAACCAGGTTGGTGGCTTGGGCTACGACGTTCTGGATGCAGTGACCCCCGGTTTCGGTGGTCTGATTACCGGTATTTGGCTGATCGGTGGCCCGATTGGTGGATTGATCGTCCGCAAGCCGGGTGCTGCAATCCTGGTTGAAGTCATTGCTGCTTCGGTTTCCGCTGCGCTGGGTTCACAGTGGGGTATTTCGACGCTGTACTCGGGTCTTGCTCAGGGTCTGGGCGCCGATATCATCTTCGCTCTCTTCGTTTACCGTCGCTTCAGCCTGACGGTTGCCGCCCTTTCGGGTGCCGGTGCCGGTGTGGGCGCGTGGATCCTTGAGTTCCTGGCGTTCGGCAACATGGCGAAGTCCTTCGGCTTCAACATCACGTACTTCATCACACTGATCATTTCGGGTGCGATTGCGGGCCTGCTGGCATGGCTGCTGGTTCGCGGTCTTGCGCAGACTGGCGCGCTGGATCGTTTCGCGGCCGGTCGCGAGGTTCGGACTCGCGTCTGATGAATTGACGAGGCCTGGACCCGCTGGCGAAGGCACAAGCCACCGCCAGCGGGTCCAGGCTTTATCGGTCTCTACTCTTTCTGGGGCGTTGCACTATGAGCACTAATCTGCCTGATCCCGGTATTCCTGCTTCTCACTCTGACTCGTTACGTGGGGAGGATGCCAAGGCACCTCGTACCCCCGCGTCGGTAGTGATCGAAGACTGGGGTTGGCGTCATGGCGGTCGTCTGAAGTGGACGCTCGATGGGGTGAATCTGCAGATTAACCCGGGTGAGCGCGTTCTGGTTTTAGGCCCAAGTGGCTCAGGTAAGTCGACGTTGATGGCAGGTTTGGCTGGCCTGCTCGGTGGGGAAGATGAGGGTGAAGCGCGAGGCTCCCTATTGGTCGAGGGCGAAAAGCCGGAGAATCTTCGCGGTCGCATCGGCTTGATGATGCAAGATCCTGAGGCTCAGGTTGTGCTTGCGCGTGTCGGTGATGACGTGGCGTTCGGCATGGAGAACCTCGGGGTTGTGCGCGAAGAGATTTGGCCGCGCGTTGATGCCGCTTTGGAAGCGGTTGGCCTGAATGTCAGCCGTGATCGCAATACGTCGATGCTGTCGGGCGGTCAGAAACAGCGCCTCGCACTCGCGTCGATTTTGGCGATGCAGCCCGGTCTTCTGCTTCTTGATGAGCCGACCGCAAACCTTGATCCGGAAGGCGTTGCGGGGGTTCGCGACGCGGTTGAGCGTGTCCTTGCTGTGAGTGGCGCAACGATGGTCGTTATTGAGCATCGCGTGGATGTGTGGGCATCGCTCGTTGATCGTGTGATCGTGATCCTCGATGGCGCCGTTGCAGCTGATGGTCCGATTGAGCAGGTGCTTGCCGAGCAGGGTGAGACGCTGAAACAGCGTGGCATCTGGCTTCCCGTCGACGATGTTGTTGCCGCGCTCGGAGCTAGCGAAGGAGAGAATCAGGCTCTCGATAACGGAGGGCAGACAGACTCCACTCCCATCCTGTCAGTTCGTGACCTGACGATCGGCTACTCACCGGAGCATCCTGTCCGCACCGGTATCAGCCTCGATATTCCGCGAGGCCAATCGACGTGCCTCGTTGGTGCGAACGGTGCGGGTAAGACGACTCTCGCTCTGACGCTCGCCGGCCTGTTACCGCAGATTGAAGGCACAATCAGAGCCGCTCCGAAGGATGGTCTTCCCAGCGAATCCGCTGACCCGCACGAGTGGCGTTCGAAAGACCTCCTAGGCCGAATCTCTATGGTCTTCCAGGAACCCGAGTATCAGTTCGTCTCTACAACTGTGCGCGGTGAGCTTGAGATCGGCCCTCGTCAAGAGGGAATCGATGGAGACGAATTGGTCGGCCTCGTTGATGAGCACCTGGCCGCACTGGGCCTAGCCGCACTTGCTGACGCGAACCCGATGACCCTGTCGGGTGGCGAAAAGCGCCGACTTTCTGTTGCGAGCGCGCTGATCAGCGCACCCGAACTGCTGATTCTCGATGAACCGACGTTCGGTCAGGATCGCACAACGTGGCTTGAGTTGGTCAGATTGCTTCGCCGTGCGCAGGCTCTCGGTACGACGCTCGTCTCGATTACGCACGACCCCGCCTTCGTCGAAGCGATGGGGCAGAACGTCATTGACCTCGGTAGCGTCGGCGTTGCGCCAGCGGGTGCGAATTCGTCGCTTGCGCCCTCGATCCCAACGGACGAGGCCGACCATGCTTCATCAGACGCCACCTTGGAAGAGAAGGCCGAGCATTCCGCCACGGAGCCGACGCGCCCCAAGCGTTTTATCGAATTGGTGAACCCGGTGACGCAGGTGCTGTCCCTGATTCTGATGACGACGCCGTTAATCCTGTCGATCGACGTCGTATCCGCCGGCATCGCGCTGGTACTGGAACTTTTGCTTCTGCCGGTGACGCATATTCGCGCTCGGACGATTGCGTTCCGCATGATCCCACTGTTCCTCGCAGCGCCTTTGGCTGCTCTGTCGATGTTGCTGTACGCGAACCCCGCGGGCGAAATCTTCTGGTCATTCGGTCCCGCAATCATCTCGGAGCGCTCGGTGTGGATGGCAGCCGGAATCTTTCTGCGCGTCCTGGCAATCGGCATGCCGGCAATCGTGTTGCTGTCACGGATTGATCCGACCGACATGGCGGATGGTCTGGCGCAGATCCTGCACGTTCCCGCCCGTCCCGTGCTGGCAACCTTAGCGGCGGCCCGCATGACCGGGCTGATGACCGCTGACTGGAAGGGCTTGGAGCAGGCGCGTCGGATCCGAGGAATCGGGGACGCTCACAAGGTCGTGTCACTGGCACGCGGTTCGTTCTCACTGCTCGTGTTCGCTTTGCGCCGTAGCGCGAAACTGTCTCTGACGATGGAAGCACGAGGCTTCGGCGCAACCGGACCTCGCACGTGGGCGCGCCAGTCCTCCATGGGCGTTCGAGACATCATCATGCTGATCGTCTCGATTCTGGTGCCGATCATCGCGTTGAGTGCTGCCGTCTATTTCGGTTACTTTGCCTTAATTGGGCGCTGATGATGACGAACAAACAGGCTGAACAACGTCGGTTTTCATCCGCTCTGGGTCAGCCGTTACCCGCCGACCTTGTCGAAGCGACGCTGACCCACGCGCACGCCTCAGCCAGCGAAACCCCGATCATTCTGGTTGACGGGCTGTCGGGCGCAGGCAAATCCACGTTTGCGCTCGCTCTTCGTGATGCCCTGAATGGCATGGCTGGCGGAGACAAGTGGCGAATCATTGGCCCCGACGAGTGGTATCGCGGTTGGCAGGGCCTCGCCGGTGCACAATCCATCACTGAAACGGTGATGGCTGACCTTCGTGCGGGTCGCATCGCCATCTATCGCCCCTGGGATTGGGAAGCATCCACTGAACGTGACCCAAAGCAGGTTCTTCCCGGTGTTCCCACGATCGTCGAAGGGTGCGGGGTGCTGACTGAGCGTAGTTGTGCGCTCGCGGACTACATTATCTGGATTGAAGCTGAGGGTGGCGAACCCGTCCGCTACGACCGCGCGATTGCCCGCGATGGAGACACATATCGGCCACATTGGCGCACCTGGGCCGAGCAAGATGATGCTCGCCTTCTGGTCGATCATCCACAAGAGCTCGCTGACGCGATCGTTCTGACCTGACGTTGCGTGAGCCTATTCGTTACCCAACGCATTCGTCTGTCCCATCCTCGCTTGAGCGTTCGCAGTGACTAGACTTCTCGCTGATGAATCCTTTCGACATTGCCTCCCCCGAGTATGCCTCGGTGCGTCCGGCATACCCAGTTTCGGTCGTTGACCAGCTTGTCGAAATGACGAGGCGAGGCTTGGCAGATCATTCCGCTGGCAAGAGTGATCTCGCTGGCGAGCAGTGCCCCCGCATTGCTGATATTGGTGCTGGAACAGGAAAAATGAGCGCGCTTATTGCCGAGCGTGGCATATGCGTGGAGGCTGTTGAACCATCAGAAGCAATGCGCCAGCAGATGAGTGAAGCACTCGAAGAGCGCTCACCGTGCTGGCGTCACCTCATCGCGATTCACGATGGAACCGCAGAAGATACCGGTTTGCCGACCGGCAGTGTCGACCTCGTTGTCTATGCGCAATCGTGGCACTGGGTCGACGAAGAGCTCGCGAGTCACGAAGCAAGCCGAATCTTGAAGGATCGCGGTGGGATTGGAGTGGTGTGGAACCAAATGGATGTTTCCATCCCCTGGGTTCATCGCCTGACCAGAATTATGAGGTCCGGTGACGTGCACCGACCCGACAAGCCACCGAGCTTTTCCAGCCAATTCACTGAGCCGGTGCTCGGCCTCGTGAACTTCGAAGAGTGCATCACCCCTGAGGACATTCTTCGCTTGGGCACCACGCGATCGTCCTACCTGCGTCAAAACGAAACCGGAAGGGCGCGGATGCAGGACAATCTGCGCTGGTACCTCTACGAACACCTCGCCTACGAGCCTGGAAAACCGGTGACCATTCCGTATATGACGCTCATGTGGACGGCCCATAAGCGCTGAAACACACTGAAAGAAGCGGCCCCGCTTTCCCAAAGAGGAAAACGAGGCCACTCAAACGTGTGAAGTCAGGAAAGCTGACGCTCACTTCTCCCATGGGTAAACGATGTTCGTCTGAGCGCGCATCTCGTCCAGAAGTTCCATCACGCGCAGGGTCGCTGACCTGGGCATCGTGTCGGATTCTTTCTTGCCGGCGGTCAAGCAACGAGCGACCTCGGCCGCCTGGTACTGGAAGCCGCCGGGGACGATGCCCGACCATTCAACGGTCTCACCATTTTCGGGCTTGCCTTCACCGAAAGTGCGCAGGCGCAGAGTCGAGGGACGGTAGAACTGCTCTTCCATCTCAATAGCGCCGCGTTCGAAAACAACTTCGCCGTAGGTCGCGGATCGGCCGTTGAAGTTCGAGGCCGCCATTGCCACCGCGGTGTCGGTCTTCAATAGGGCGGCGGACTGGACGTCGACCCCCAGATCGGTGAGGTTTGCGGTTGCTCCCACAAGCTTCACGTCCGGAAGAATCTGGTGGACGAAAGACATTGAGTAGACGCCAAGATCCATCAGAGCGCCACCACCGAGCTCGGGATCCCACGTGCGACGAATGTGATCCAGCTTTTGGCCGTGATCAGCGTGAACGGTCGAAACTGCACCGAGACCACCATTGGCGACAATCTGGCTGAGTACCTTCTGGTGTGGCAGGTGACGCGTCCACATGGCTTCCATGCAGAACAGGTCCTTTTCCTTCGCCAGATCCAGGACGCGCTTCGCGGAAACGGCATCCATGGTGAAACACTTTTCCACCAAGACCGGCTTGCCGGCGTTGAGGGCGAGGGTCGCCAGTTTCTCGTGCTGCGGGTGGATGGCGGCGACGTAGACGGCGTCAATATCATCGGCTGCAACGAGGTCCTCGTAGGAGTCGTAGGCCTTTTCGACGTTGTAGGTTGCGGCGAACTCTTGGGCGCGCTTCGGATCGCGAGCTGCGATACCTGCCATCACACCGGACGAGTAGGCGGCGACGTCATGAGCAAAAACTGCTGCAATTCCGCCAGCACCGAGGATGCCCCAGCGAATTGCGGGCGCTTCCATCGGATCAAGGAGTTCCACGCCTGCGGCCAGTTCGGCCAGGGGAGCGGGTAGAGGGGCAAGGGCTGTATGAGGATTCGACTGCGTTGTCATACCCTTATTGTTTCATAGCGAACGAAAATCGTCGCGTGGTCGAACAAGAGTACTCACGCACTGAGAATCAGAGCAGGTCCTTGCGCTCCATGTACTTCATCGCCAGCCAACCGAAGGGGATACGACCGTAGAACGTTACCAGACGGTAGAGGACCGCGGTGGGCAGGCCGATTGATAGGGGAACGCCGGCAACCTGAAGACCGGCGGTGAGGGTAGCTTCGACAGGACCAATACCGCCGGGCGAGGGGATGACAGAACCCAGAGAGTTCGAAGCCAAGTAGGTCAAAGCCAGTGACAGGAGGTTCATGGAGCCACCCATCGCGGCAAGGGCCGCCCAGAAAGCTCCGATGAAACCGACGTTCATCAGAACATTTCCGCCAAGAATGGCAAGCAGACGTTGAGGCTGTCCAACAATCCAGATCAGACGGGGGTGCACCTGAGTCCATGTCGGCTCGATCTTCGACCACACCCACTTTCTGAACTGCGGAATCGACAAGAGAGCTGCAATCACTGCAATGACAACGACAACGACCGCAAGGATCGTGCCATACGGCAACTGGACGGAGAAAGAACTGCCGTTGAGTACCATCGCGATCAGCAAGAACAACAGGATGAACGCCAACTGGATCAACTGTTGCAAGGTGACCGTGGTGGCAGCGACAACCGTGCCAACCTTCTTCTTTTTCAATAGTCGCAGGTTGACGACCGCGGGACCGACGCCGGCGGGGGCAACGATCGTCGCGATCGATGCGCCGATCTGGGCGGTGAGAGCCTCCCAGAAGCGCAGTTTCACGGGGCTGAGTGCCATCAGTGGAATTGCGCCACCAACCCATGTCAAGCATGCGAGTCCAAACGAGAGCACCATCCACCACGGGTTCGCCTGCGTCACCGCTGTCGTAATGTCTTCGAAGTTCATCGAGCCCAAAACAACGACGAGCGCCGTGAAAAGAACCGCCACCATGATTACGGTGCGCGGGCGGAAACGCTGAAGATCCGTCAGCTCCACTTCATCGTCAGATTCAACGCCCATCAACTGCGCGCGCAGATTTTCCGTCAGGTCAGTTCGGCGCACGTTTTGTCGGACGCTCGTCGGCAACACCGGTTCCTGTAACACGGCTGCGCACGAGGTCAAAATTTCGGGCGCCACCGTTCTGCGGGCCGATTCCAAAGCTCGTTCACTGCCGGCGGCAAGCGAGAGCAAGACAAGCATCTGGGCAATGTCGATACGGCGGTTGAGCTCAGTGGTTGCGACCTCGCCCTTTTGCCAATCGACAATCCACAGTTCCCCCCTATCGTCTAAGAGCACGGCATCCTGGGAAAGATCCCGGTGGCTAATACCGCTTCGATGGGCGGCACGAAGCTGCGTCCACGCCTCATCGAGCATCGCGTCACTGATCTGGTCAGCCTCGAATGACGTGAGCGGAGCCGTCGGTGGAAGCGCCTGCGATACGGAAATAAACGACTCGCCAGCCTGAGCGATTCCAGCAACGTCGGGGGTGTGAACACCAGCTTTACGGGCTGTAAGGGAAGTCAGCGTAGCGCGTTCCGTTGTTGCCTTCAGAGACGGGGAAATCCATCGCGAAATTCCGCGCAAGCGCACGTTGTTCCACACGTCAACAAGCGTTCCGACAATCTCGCGACCGGGATCCAACGCCACCACTTCATACAGCTGATCATCAACCGTCCACACCTGATAATGACGATTTTCGTCAACGTCAGGCCGACGATTCACCGTGTATTCGACAGTCTGCACGTCACGACTTTGAATGTGGAGCCGGCCTCGTGAATCTTCGATAATCGACCAAGCCGAAAGTGGTTCGCTTGATGTATCCAAATCGGTACGCACCACGCGAACTGGCACCAGACCCAAGTCCAAAAGAGCGGAAACGATATCCGTACCCGAGGCACGACGGTCCTCGAAGCCGAAAAACCACCGCGCAATTGAACCAACGATCCGCCCGATGAACACGGAAATGAACGCGCTTGGCAGAGTCATCGACGAACGCATCACGCCAAGGAAAACAATCACCCACAGGCCGATCCACGCCCAACGGACGGTTCGCATATTCTGCATCTCGCCCGCGACAGTGAACATTGCGCAGAGCGTGATCACGATCAGGTTGATCCCCAGCGCCGTTGACGTCGTATTGCCCAGCAGCGCGACAGCCTTCGCCACGCGAAGAGGAGCCGTGATGTCATCAGGTAGCAGTGAAGTCGCCCAGAGGAGCGCCCACCCCACCAGTACCGCGACGATCGCCGTGCCCACAGAATGAGCGATCGCGGAAATACGCCGACGCAAGGCCAGCGCAACCACAATCGCAATCGGAGCGATCAGGACAACGCTGCCCTCGACCAACGTGATCGGAAGAAGCAGAATTTCACGGATGAAACGAAAACGAAGAACATCCTCTGTCACACCCTGCGTAGTCGCGTTCGCAAAAACGCCGATTGCCCACGTGGCAGCGATTCCGAAAACACAGAAAAGTGCTTGAAACAAGTCCTCGCGACGTCGCCTGCGCGGAGTCTGCCTATCCGCATAGTGAACGGGGACGGGCAGACGGCCAGGTGTGTGGGGTTTCGCTTCATCATCCACGCCGTCGTCCGCCACGTCAGTTTCGGTATCCGCGGTGTCAGCCAGCGCTTCAGATTCCGCATAATTCTGCGGGTCTTCAGTGGTCTCGTGATCTGCGAGGGCAGAATCAGTCTGAGAGGAAACGTCACCGGAACCTGCGGGTGTGACGTCATCCTCTGTGTACTCCATGCTCTCAATCCTAACTGCGAGCGCGTGACGGGTAGGGTGTGAAGCGCGGGAATATGCCGAGCGCTATGTCCCGCCAACGCGCGAGAAAAGCTCGCACGAGTATCAAGGAGACTGAGTGATCATTTCGACCCTCGCCACCGACCTTCTGCCGGCGCTTTCGCCGATGGCCGATTCAAACTGGCTGAGCACGTTCATCGGTTGGTTCCATGATCCGGAGGGCTTGCTTCTAGCAATGGGCCCGTGGGTTTTGTGGGGCACACTTGCGATCGTGCTGATCGAGTCGGGCGTCTTGTTCCCGGTTCTTCCTGGCGATTCCTTGCTGTTCACAGCGGGTCTTCTGCACGACCGTCTGGGTTTGCACCTGCCAACTCTGGTCATCCTGACCTTCATCGCCGCATTCATCGGTGCGCAGATCGGCTATTGGCTGGGTGCGCGCTATGGCCGTCGCCTGTTCTCTGACGATGCGCGCTTCTTGAAAACCGAGCATCTGCACAAAGCGGAGAGCTACTTCCTGAACTACGGCGGTCGCGCGCTGGTGATTGGTCGATTCATCCCCTTCGTGCGTACTTTCATTCCGCTTGCTGCGGGCATTGCACGCTACCCCTACCCGAAGTTCTTGGCGTTTAACTCGCTCGGCTCGTTGCTCTGGGGCGCAGGCATCACCTACCTGGGTTCGGTCTTGGGTGGCGTCGACTTCGTTCACGATCACCTGTCGATAATTATTTTGGCGATCGTGTTCGTGTCTCTGATCCCGATGATCGTTGAGTTCATCCTTCACCGTTCGCACAAGGACCAGGCCGAACCCGCTGTAGACGCTGTAGACGCAGACACGCTTCCGCAGGAGTAAAACGTGTGTGGACAGTGGTGGGCCGCCGGACCGATCTTGGTGGAGATGGTGATGGCGCTGATTCTGCCGGGAGTCTTCTGGGTGCGCTCCTGGGTGCGCTCTTCCGTTATTGCGGTTGGCATTGCTCCTGCGATCACGCTTGGCTTCCTGACCATCCTGTCCGTTGTTTTTGATCGTAGCGATGTCACGTGGTCTCGTGAAAAAGTATTTCCCCTGCTCGGGATCGCTTTCGTTGTGGGATGCGTGAACTGGCTGTTTGCTAGCGCTCGCCGTGCTGGTGGAGGGCGCCTACAGCCGGGAAGCTTGCTGTCACACATTGGACCACGCCAGCCTCTGGGCGCTGAGCAGGCTCGACTACGAGCCTCAATGTGGATAATGATCACCGTCGGTACGTTCGTGGCAGCCCTTCCGATGCTGTTGCACGCAAGCCCGAGAAATCCTGTCCAGCAGTGGGATTCAACATTCCATTTGAATGGCGTATGGACGATTGTGCGAACCGGGAACGCTTCACCCTTCGGCGGTCTTTCTGACCTCTACGGTGGTCGAGACGTTTTCTATCCGACCACGTGGCACGCTTTCACCGCCCTGTTCGCAACCCCGAAGACAGTTGTTCTGACCGCGAATGTGACATCGCTGGTTCTGATGCTGATCTGGATTATTGGTGCGACCGCGATGACCAGCGTCATTACGCGTAAACGTGGAGCGATTCTTGCAGCCCCTGTTCTGGCAGGCGCTCTGTTGGATATGCCTGCGGACAATCTGACGATGTACAACCAGTGGCCACTGGCGACCGGTCTTGCTCTGATCCCAGGCGTTGTTGCGCTCGCGGTGATCGTCGGTCGGCGCTTGTTGGATGCGCGTCGGGTGGGTGTGGGCGCGCTTGCTCATCAGATCCCGTTGACGATCCTGCTACTGGCAGGAATGTTTGGTGCGTCGGTTGCTCACCCGAGTTCTGCGTTCACGATCTACGTCATGCTGATCGCTGCGTTCCTTTCGGGTGTCGGTGGGGGCGCGATTCGCGCCTACCGTCGAGGCTCTCGATCCCTTGCTTTCGTCGGGGGACTTGTCTGCGTGGCGAGCCTCGTCACCCCCTTCTTGCTTTTGACGACGGGCAAAATTCGCGCGATGGGCAACTATCCACGTGCTGGAATTTCGTGGGAGTACGCGTTTAGCCACACGTTCACGCCCGCGCCACCGTTCTCGCAAACGACCGCGATGACAATGCTGATCGCCGTCCAAGTTGTCCTACTGCTGGTCGGCATTGCGGTGAGCGTTGACGCCTTCAGCGTTTTCCGCATCGACGAGGCCGGGCCTGCTCAACATGCCGATACCTCCGATTGGGAGCCCGGTGCGATTTGGCCGATCGTCTCTTACCTGCTGTTCTGCTTCCTGACTTTCTTGGCGTACGCGCCGATCGGGGAATTCCGCACATTCCTTTTGGCCCCCTGGTACTTGGATCCGCGACGGATCATGGGAGGGCATGGGCTGACAATGGTGCCATTGATGGCGATCGGTTTCGAGCGGATTTCCTTCCTCGTTTTTGAGTGGGTAGCCCGCGTTTCACAGGGTGCGACCGCGCAGCTCACCCACGAAGATGACGGCGGAACCGAAGAGATAGCGCATGTCTTGAGAACCGAAGAAGTGGCGCAACCCGGCGGAGCTCAAGAGGGGGTGCAAGCCGGTGAAGCTGAAGAATCAGAATTCTTCGGAGCCAGCGAAACCGACGAACTGGTGGGCGCCAACATGGGTGAAGAACACCTGCCCGCACTGTTCCCACGCTGGTTGATCGACGTTGTTATCGGCGTCCTGCTTCTGCTACTCACCGGCGGAGGTGCTTTGGATGCGCGCCTTCGCGCCACCGACTACGTCTACGACCCAGAAAACCTGGGGAAGCCGGGCATGGCTGACACCGCTGAGCTCGCAATGATTCGTCGAATGCAACTGCTGATTCCCGGAGATTCGCTTGTCCTGGGTGATCCGATTGCGGGCGCGGCGTACACGGAAGTTCTTGGACAGCATGACGCGGTTTTCCCTCAGCTGTCGACCACCAATAACGAGGAACGCTGGCAACAGGTTCTGGTGAAACACTTCAACGAGATCCACGACAATCCCGAAGTGTGCGAGGTCGTCAATCAGATGGGGATCACGCACTACTACGCCGATGAAGACGGAAAGTATTACAACTTCCTGCGTTCGTCTCGATTCCCGGGCCTGTACAACGTTGATACCTCGTATGGCTTTGAATTAGTGGATCAAGGCGGAACCGCGAAGCTCTACAGGATCACGGCATGTGGCGCCGTATCTGAGAACGCCGACTCTGCGTCTGCGGAAAACAAATAACGAAGGACATCAATGTCATTGCGAATCGCATTCCTTGGACCGTTCGGAACGTTCACCGAGCAGGCCGTGCGCCAAGTCGCGCCAGTCGACGCGACACTGATGCCGATGACCAGTGCACCGCAGGCTCTGGCCGCTGTTCGCCAGGGCAAAGCCGACCGCGCGGTTGTGCCGATCGAGAATTCAATTGAGGGTGGCGTGAACGCGACTCTTGATTCACTCTCCCGAGGTGAGCCACTGGTGATCGTTGCTGAAATGGTTGTCCAAGTGGTGTTCCAGCTGGCTGTTCGTCCGGGAACCCAGCCCGAAGATGTTCGTCGCATTGGTACGCACCCGCACGCGTGGGCTCAGTGTCGTGGATGGGTTGAAGCCACTTTCCCGGGCGCTGTTCACGTGCCTGCCACTTCCACGGCAGCCGGGGCAGAAATCCTTTCCGGTGGTGACGCCCCGTTTGATGCGGCTCTCTGCAACGAGGTTTCGGTTCAGACCTATGGTCTTGAAGCGATTTACAAGGACGTCGCTGATAATCCAGGTGCTGTGACGCGTTTCGTCCTGGTGTCGAAGCCGGGTCAGATCCCCGCGCCAACGGGTGCGGATAAGACGACGATCCAGGTTGCTCTTCCGGTGAACGAGTCCGGTGCATTGCTGACCCTGTTGGAGCAGTTCGCTGTCCGCGGTGTCGACCTTTCGCGTATTGAGTCTCGCCCAAGCGGTGACGGTTTGGGTGATTACACGTTCAGCATCGACATTGTTGGACACATTTCCGAAGAACGTGTTCAAGCCGCTCTTGTTGGTCTGCATCGCTATTCGCCCGAGGTTCGTTTTATGGGGTCATACCCGCGCGTTGACGGAGTGGAAGCACATGTTCTGCGTGGAACCAGCGATGAGGATTTCCACGCGGGTCGCGCCTGGGTTGCGTCAATTCTTCAGGGTGGAAATGGCGTTGACGTTCCGGATTACCCGGTTGTGCCGTCGTGGCCGTTGAACGGCTGACTGCTTATTTCCCGGTTTCAGTTTTCGAGGCCGGGAACTGCAATATCTAGAGCCTGTGGATCAAGCCGGACGTGAACGGTTCGCGCAGTTCCGATCGCGTCACCATCAACCTGAATCACCTGGGGTGATTGAGCGGCGACGGATGCGCCCTTTGCCTGCCTGAACTGAATCTTGCCGGCGGAAACCGGAAGATTCATGGTCTTCACACCCAGTCCCTGTCCCATGATCTTCAAGGACAGGTCCGCCCAGCCCAGTACGCCAGCTTCCGTGTTGACGGCAATGACATCAATCAGCCCGTCATCGACGCGAGCACCCGGTGCCAAGGTGATGAATGGAAGTTCCCCGCAGTTCGCAAACATGACAGTGCGCGAATGAACCCACGTGAGAACTGATTCGGGCTGATCAGGGACGCTGACCCCGCTGATCGTTGCGGATTCGTCGACGACGCGAGAGTGCTCATCATCTCCGGGAGCGTCCCCGACAGGATCAGCGATCGGTTTCGGGTTGCGGAGCATCAAGCGAAGTTTTGTTCCTTCCTTCGCGATTGCTCCGAGGGCTGCTACCACATAGGCAACCCATCCAACCTTCTTCTTCAGTTCTGAATCGGTCGCAGCCATCGTTTCGCCGTCGAAGCCAAGACCGGCGATGACGACAAACGAATACTCGTCCGTTCCGGGCAGATTCTGAGCGCGGTGCGCCAGTGAGGAGTCCGCCTGATCGAGTGATGGCGGAGTATCAGTGTCAACTCTGTTCTTCGTCAGAGCCGCCCGCACCAGCATTCCCTCCGCGGGAATCTCGGAAGGCGTGTCGACGTTGTCGACGCGCAACCACCCGCAGTCAAGCGCCCGGTGGTTTTCTCCCAGAGCAATGCGCATTGCTTGAGCTGAATCGTCGATCGGAATTCCTAGGTTACGGGCCAGAATGTTGCCGGTGCCGGCGGGAATAATGCCCATACGTACACCCGACCCAGCAACGCCCGCGGCCACAGCGCGCACCGTGCCGTCACCACCGGAAGCAATGATGACGGATGCGCCCTGCGCCAAAGCGTCAATTGCTTGACCGGTGCCGGGGTCTTCCGCGGTTGTTTCACGCCAATGCACGTGGTCAATGCCCATCTGATGCGCAGCCTGATTGACTTCGGCTTTGAAAGCATCCACATCATCATGCTTGACCGGATTCACGATCACCCACGGACGTGGGCGACCGCGCTCGGGATCGAAAGCGGAACTGGGGGTGAGCATCGCATCTTTGCGCAGTTGCAAGCGTGCTTGACGCGTCTGATACCAACGCCAGAGCCACAGGCCACCAAAGAGAACGAACGCAAGCGTAAGAATGCCCACCACAATCCAGATCATCATGCATCCAAGACTATCCATCGAACGCTTTTCGCGTCCCGCCAGAAAACAAAATTGGTGGATAAATCAAATCCGCAATCCATCGCTGTGGAAACGCCTGTCCACATCCGGAGCCTGTTCACTTGCGTTATCCACACAAGCGCTGGTCGTGAATAACGCCAGGCCGAACCCTGCCCTAAGATTGGAAGCATGATTGATGTTCGCGCACTTCGTGAAAACCCTGAGCCCGCCCGTGCCTCCCAGCGCGCACGCGGTGGCGATGTTGAACTCGTCGACCGCATCCTTGAAGCTGATGCACTGCGTCGCACCAGCCTGCAGGATTTCGAGTCCCTTCGATCTACCCAGAAGGAAGTTTCCAAGTCGGTCGGTAAGGCATCCAAGGAAGAGCGCCCTGCGATTCTCGCTCGGGCGAAGGAACTTGCCGAACAGGTGAAGGCTCTCGAAGCCAAGGCGAACGAAGCAGACGCAGACGCTGACCGTCTTGCACGCCTGTTGCCGAACCTCGTCCTCGATGGTGTTCCGGTTGGTGGTGAAGAAGACTTTGTCGTCCTGCGCCACGAAGGCCCCAAGCCACGTGACTTCGCAGCCGAAGGCTTCGAACCCGCAGACCACCTGGCCATTGGTGAAGGCCTCGACGCGATCGACACCAAGCGTGGCGCAAAAGTCTCCGGCGCACGCTTCTACTACCTCAAGGGCATCGGCGCTCGCCTTGAACTCGCCATGATGACAATGGCACTCGACCAAGCCGTCAAGGCTGGTTTTGTCCCGATGATGACCCCGACCCTCGTGACCCCCGCAGTCATGGGCGGTACCGGCTTCCTCAACGAGCACTCGGACGAGATCTACTACCTGCCCGCCGACGACCTGTACCTGACCGGTACGTCCGAAGTGGCGCTCGCGGGCTATCACGCCGACGAGATCCTCGATCTGTCCGACGGTCCGAAGCGTTATCTAGGGTGGTCCACCTGCTACCGTCGCGAAGCCGGTTCTGCAGGCAAGGACACGCGTGGCATCATCCGCGTCCATCAGTTCAACAAGGCTGAAATGTTCTCCTACTGCCGCCCCGAGCAGGCTGAAGAAGAGCACCAGCGCTTCCTGGCATGGGAAGAAGAGATGCTCCGCAAGGTTGAGCTTCCCTACCGCGTCATTGACACGGCTGCCGGCGACCTCGGCACCTCGGCTGCACGCAAGTTCGACTGCGAAGCATGGTTGCCGACCCAGGAACGCTATATGGAGGTCACGTCGACCTCGAACTGCACCACTTTCCAGGCACGTCGCCTGGGCATTCGTGAGCGCCGCGAAGATGGCATGGCCGCAGTGGCAACGCTGAATGGCACTCTTGCCACCACTCGCTGGCTGGTTTCGATCCTCGAAAATCACCAGCAGGCAGACGGCTCGGTCTACGTTCCCGAAGCAATGCGTCCGTACCTAGGTGGTCTGGAAGTGCTCGAGCCTGTCAAGTGACATCGCATGGCTGAAACTTCCAACGCACCCATCGTTAACCTTGTGTCCCCGCCTCCATCGGGTGAGGCGCCGATCCAGTTTGAATCACTGGTCGAATCGGCATTTCAGGCGTTGCCTGAATCGATGCCGACGGATCCGAAGAAGATCCTGATCGGTCTTGACCTTGATGGAACGGTGCTCTTACCGACGGGGGCGTCGGCGCGTGTGCGCGCAGCAATCGGCGCTGCTGAAGATGCGGGGATGAACGTCGTTATTGCGACGGGGCGTTCGTTGGAAGCGACGCAGCCGGTGCTTGAGCAACTGGGGGATCCTCGTGCGTGGGCGCTCTGCTCGAACGGTGCTATCCGCGTTCACTTTTCTGACGCGTATGCTTCTGGCGTGTTGTCTGCTGGCATTTCCACTTTTGATCCGTCGATCTTGGTTGACCAGGTTGGTCAGGGGATGCCGAATGCTCTGATCGGTGTGGAAATTCCTGGAATGTTCCTCATCTCCGGCGTTTTTCCACCCGGGGAACTGATCGAAGAATTCGCCCTGAAACCGATCGAAGACCTCAAGGTAGCTGACGCGATCAAGGTTGTCATTCGTGAACCAGCGATGAACCGTGAAGAGTTTGAAACTGCTTTGACCAATGCGGGAGTTATTGGGAACTGGGAATGCTCGATCGGTTGGACCAGTTGGGCTGACGTTCTTCCCCTGGGAGTAACGAAAGCCAGCGGGCTTGAAACTCTGAGCGCCGACTTGGGTGTTCCCTTTGAAGGCACTGTCGCGATCGGTGATGGCACGAATGATGTTCCCATGATTGAGTGGGCAAACTTCGGCGTTGTCATGGGTGGCGCCGATGATAATGTGAAAAAATCCGGTGATTTTGTCACGGGAGCCGTCGAAAACGATGGTGCTGCGGCCATCATTTGTGCACTTCTTCGTCATTGTGGGCAAACCCTTACGGACATTTGAGTCAGTGATAGCGTGACGTCGATAACGCGTGAAACAATTTCGACACGTCAACGATGACAAGTGGAGGAATAAACGCATGAGCGCTGCAGTTCAAGAGCTGATTGAAAACGGCCAGACCGCGCTGGGCATCGAGCTCGGCTCAACTCGAATTAAGGCCGTTCTTATTGGCCCCGACCACGAGGTTCTGGCGACGGGTGGTCATTCGTGGGAGAACCAGATTGTCGACGGCCTCTGGTCATACAGTCTTTCCGCCGTCAAAGAAGGCTTGTGTGATGCCTATGCGACGCTGGTTGCGCAGGTGAAGGAACGCTACGGTGTTGTTCCTACGACCTACGGTTCGCTGGGTATTTCGGCGATGATGCATGGCTACCTTGCGTTTGATGCCGATGGCAAGCAGCTTGCTCCGTTTAGGACGTGGCGTAACACGAACACGGGTCGCGCCGCGGCCGAGCTGATCGATGCATTCCACTTCAACATTCCGCTTCGCTGGTCGATTGCTCATCTTCATCAGGCGGTCATTGATGAAGAGATGCACGTTCCTCAGATTGCGTCGATCAATACTCTGTCTGGTTGGGTGCATGAGCAACTGACTGGTCGTCATGTTCTGGGTATTGGTGACGCGTCGGGTATGTTCCCGATTGATTCGGTTGCCGGTGATTTTGATGCGTCGATGGTTGCTGCCTACGACGAGTTGGTTGCTCCGCGTCATCTGCCGTGGCGGTTATCCGACCTGCTTCCGACGGTTTTGAGTGCTGGCGAAGATGCGGGTGTCCTGACCGAGGAAGGCGCGCTGTTGCTTGACCCGACGGGCACACTCCGCCCGGGTATTGCGATGTGTCCGCCTGAAGGTGACGCCGGTACGGGCATGGTGGCGACGAATTCGGTGGCTCAGCGTACGGGTAACATTTCATGTGGCACCTCCGTGTTCCTCATGATCGTGCTGGAGAAGGCGTTGAAACGCCTGCACACTGAGGTCGATATGGTGACGACTCCCGACGGTTCGCCCGTGGCGATGGTTCACTCGAACAACGGTTCGTCCGAGTTGGATGAGTGGGTTGGCATGTTCGTCGAGTTTGCGAAGCTTGCGGGCATGGATATGAAGGTTTCTGACGTGTATGACCTTCTGTATTTCAACGCGCTGAAGGGTGATGCTGATGGTGCGGGACTGCTGGCGTACAACACGCTGTCCGCAGAGCCGATCATGGGCTTGGAAGGCGGTCGCCCGCTGTTCACTCACACCCCGGATGCCACGTTCACCTTGGCGAATGTGTTCCGCGTTCAGCTGATGAGCGTCTTTGCGGCCGTCCGTATTGGACTCGACATTCTTGCCGATGAAGGGGTCGGGCTGGACAAGGTTTTCGCTCACGGTGGTCTGTTCAAGACGCCGGGTGTGGCGCAGAAGATCCTCGCGGATTCGCTGGGGATTGCGGCGTCCGTTGGTGAAACCGCTGGCGAGGGTGGCGCGTGGGGTATCGCGGTGCTCGCTCAGTTCATGAAGTCGCGCGGTGAAGGTGAGACTCTTCCCGAATATCTTGATTCCAAGGTGTTTGCGAACGTCCAGGCTACCGTCATCGACGCGGATCCCGATGATGCTCAGGCGTACGAGAAGTTCCTGGAACGCTTCAAGATAGCTCTTCCGGCTGTTCAGGCTGCCGCGGATAATAGCTGAGTTTTTCCGGGCACTTCCAGGTGCCAGTGTCGCTTGCGGCCCCGGCCTCGTGAATAATAATGACGAGGCCGGGATCATCTGCATTGTCGCACCGCGCTTGATTGTGCCCGATTGGACTAGCGCCGAACCGGACGCGGAATAACGCTGGCGGGCGTGCTACCGCTACGATTTGGACTATGGGTAAAGCAAGCCGCCGCAAGAAGGTAACAAATCCTGCCGCTCGTCCGGCATTCCGCGCTCCGATTCCGTTCGTTGCCCGCCCTTACGAGGGTCTCAAGGGTGAGGTTGAACTGGTCGCCATGCGCGAGATTCTCCCGTGCGCCATCATGAGCGCACGCACTAACGCTGAGCATGGCGCGGTCGAATTCGATTTCGTCACTCTGCTCCCGGACGGTCATCCCGCGATGGTGCGTGGCGATGGTCGAATTCTGGTTGCAGCTCAGACTCGTTTCAACTCGGCCGATCTGTCGCACGACGCTGGCGCTGCAATTCTCGCAGCGATTGCAGCCAAGGCTGACGGCGTCGAGGGCGTTATTGACATTGATGTGCGCGAACCTTCCGATCGTCTCCAGGACATCCTGGATCCGGAAGGCTTCGGCGAAATGAGCCTCGAAGAAAACTTCCACTTCTGGCTGAACCCGGAAGAGGAAATGGACGAGCAGACCACTCGTGCGCTTGAAGAAAACCGCGACGAGGTCATCCCAACCGTCGCAGTTCCTGGTGTTACCGGTATGTTCTGGTGCGAGATGAACCGTAACTTCGTGCGCTACGTGACCGACGTGGAAGAGTCCGCGCTGTTTACCGGCTTGGCTCGCCTGCAGGCGGCTGGCAAGGCTCGCATGGGCGAGGGCTCGCGCTTCGTAGGGGCGTTCCGTGCATGTGGCATCGCAATCCCGGTCTTCGAACTTGCCGAGGGTGCGACCGCTGATGACATCGCCGAAGACGCAGCAACCCTGGCAACTGAGCTTGAAAAGGCTCTTGCCGTGAAGGAGCCACTGACCGCTGATGAGCGTCGTGCTCGCCAGGGCATGGTCTCGCGTCAGGTGACGATCCGCTGATTGATGGTGTGAGTCGCTGACAAGCGTATGGTGCCCTGCTTGGGATCCTCCCAAGCAGGGCACCCAAGTTTTACGGTTGAAATCCTTGAACGGCTAGGCGTCAGTGAGTTCCCGATCACGTGCAACGCATGGGTAGGGGATTCCAACACCCTGGCGAGCATTCGCATACGGGTGCGGGTGATGGTGGCGCGCTTTTACGCGACCGAATACCGTGCGAATTGAAGCGATCGTCGTATCGGTGAAGCGCGTACGCGGGTTCAAATCGCCGAATGATTTATCGGCACCTGTGCGTTCGAAACTGCAGGGAATCTCAATGATCGACAAGCCCGCGTTGAGCACATCAATCGTCATCGCAATTTCCAAGCCGTACCCGTTCATAAAGGGCATAGCTGCCGTGATTCCCTCGCGTGTCACGCAACGCACGGACGCAAGCGGGTAAGCGGGTTCCCAGCCGGTTGCGCGTCGAATAACGCGACGCGCCAACCGCGCGGCCCGTCCCAATTTCGACGTGAGGCTCATTCCTACGGGAATAGAACACGCGCAGTCGGCTTCACCGTTCATCACGGACTCAACAAGCGCAGTAGCCTCAACCGCCGAATCTCCCAAGTCAGCGTTCAGAACAAGAAGAAGGCGCGCAGGCCAATCCGCCCGATCGCGCATCGCGGCCACTTTGACGCCAGTCTCGATGGCGGATGCGCGGCCTCGTTCCACAGAATGGCGGACGACGACTGCACCGGCGGCGCGGGCGGCAGCTCCCGTGTTGTCATCGGACCCATCGTCGACGACGATCAGCAGATCGACGCCGGGGATGGCTCGGCATGCGTGCACAGTACCGGCAACATCGTGGCCAACATTGTGGGCTGGGATGATGGCTGCCACTCGTTGAGGGGCGACGTTTGACCGTGCTGGCAGACTGGGAGGATTCACCCTTACAGTGTAAAACACTGGCAAAGTCTGTTAGGACAGTTGTTCACGTGGTGACCCGCTAGTGTGCTGAACGCAAACGCAACGAATTCAACACAACGAACACGGATGAGAACGCCATTGCAGCCGACGCAAGCATGGGGTTCAGCAGGCCGGCGATTGCCAGCGGAATCATTGCAACGTTGTAGGCACATGCCCAGAACAGATTGCCCTTAATGATGCGCAGGGTACGGCGCGAAATGCGGATGGCAGTGGCTGCGCTGGTCAAGTCGGAATTGACCAACGTAACGTCGGCGACCTCGATCGCAACATCGGTCCCTGATCCCATAGCGATCCCCAGGCCATGGGTGCCCGCCTGAGCAAGTGCCGCAGCGTCGTTTATGCCGTCGCCAACCATGGCGACAACGCGTCCCTCATCCTGCAATCCCTTGATGATGTCGAACTTCTTTTCCGGCATAACCTGCGAAATAACGCGCGAAATACCAACTTGCTGAGCAACATGTTGAGCGGCTGCCTCGTTGTCTCCGGTCAGTAGGATCGGCTCAATACCCAATCCCTTGAACTGCTCGATTGCGGTCTTAGACGTGTCCTTCACGGTGTCACGAACAACCAGAACACCGTACGCGTAGCCTTCAATACGCTCCGGCAGGATCCTCTGAGCGGAGGGCGTTTTCTCTTCGGTGTTCGCTGACATCGACGTCTCTGACGCAGATACGTCGGTTCGCCAAAGCACGGTTCCTTGGTATCCCGCGTTGTTGACGATGGTTTCGAGTTCTTCATCCGTGTGCGGTTCGGTCAGCGTGATCGTCGCGGACTCGGTCGCAAGGTTCACCGAGGCACTGACACCGTCGAGTGTGCCGAGCTTCCTTTCGACCCTGCGCACACACGACGCGCACGTCATGCCCTGGACGTTCATCGTGATCGTGGCCAGAGGAGCGGGCGCGGTCAAGCCGGGGACGTCAAGCGAAGTTTCTGCCGACTCGGAGGTGGAAGAGTCGGCCACCGATTCTACTGCGGTGGCTGAGTGAGCGTGGCCGGCCTCGTTGGAATCACTCCACTGGCCCGTCTGGGCGATCATGATTGCGGTCGCGCCACTTGCTTCGGCGGTGGCAACTGCAGACTCGACCTCGTACGGAATGGTGACGCCCAGGGAATCCAGCCATGACGCGCGTCCAACCAGCACCAGCGAATCGCCACCGGAAGGGGTGTCTACCAGCGCAGATACACCACGTCCTGCGTGGTTCGAGAATCCGCGAATCGACGAGGCCGCGACTCCCCGCGCGCCCGCACCGGCGACAATGGCGCGAGCAATAGGGTGCTCGGACGCGGACTCAACCGCGGCAGCAAGGCCGAGGATTGTGTCTTCCGATAGTCGGTCGCTGTTCGACTCCGGTAGAGTAACGATGCTTTCCAGCGACATCTTGCCGGTGGTGACGGTGCCGGTCTTATCCAGAACGATCGTGTCGATCGTTCGCGTCTGCTCCAGCGTTTCAGCGGATTTGATGACGATACCCAGCTGGGATGCGCGACCGGATCCCACCAGAAGGGCGGTCGGAGTCGCCAAGCCGAGTGCGCATGGGCAGGCGACAACCAGCACGGCGACGCCGGCGGTAAAGGCTGTCTGTAGAGATGCTCCAGCGATCAGCCAGCCGATCAAGGTCAGCAGTGCGATGCCGATGACGATTGGAACGAAGACTCCGGAAAGACGGTCGGCAAGTCGCTGAACAGGGGCTTTACTGGCCTGCGCTTGGCTCACCATCGCGCCGATGCGAGCAAAAGTAGTGTCGGCTCCGACTCGGGTTGCCTTGACCGTGAGGGTGCCCCACGTGTTGATTGTCGCGCCGGTGACCTCGTCGCCCACGCTGATGTCTTCGGGCACAGATTCGCCGGTCAGCAAGGAAGTGTCGAGTGCGGACTGGCCTTCAACAACGATGCCGTCCGTGGCCACCTTCTCGCCGGGCCGAACAATGAACATGTCGCCGACCTGCAAAGATGCTGCCGGAACAACCACTTCGTGACGTTCGCCGGTGGCGGGATCGACTTCGATCTTCGTCGCTTCCTTTGCGCCGAATTCAAGCAGTGCTCGCAGTGCGTTGCCGGCGCGGTATCGGGCGCGCGC
Organism: Actinotignum sp. usb-actsch-rep-73; assembly: GCF_059082735.1. NCBI lineage: Bacteria > Bacillati > Actinomycetota > Actinomycetes > Actinomycetales > Actinomycetaceae > Actinotignum > Actinotignum sp. usb-actsch-rep-73. The sequence goes on from NZ_JBHNPV010000020.1 coordinate 24,860, forward strand.
TTCCATCCACCGTCCGGTCAGAAGGAAGACGGTGATCGTGCAGGCGCCCTCGAAATAGATTTCCGCGTGATGTGTGGCCGTGGCTGCGCGTGGGAAGAGAGTCATCGACATGCGCATGCCGAGTTCGCCTGCACCACCGAAGAGGAGAGCCCACCAGCTCCACAGGGAGGACGCAGTGACGCCCAGTGACACCAGGGTGTCCATCGTTGTTGATCCGTGGCGTCCAGCCGCAAAGGCGGCCTTGTGGAAGGTCCATGCACCCCAGGTGGTGACGGGGATCGATGCAATGGCGACACCCCACTGCCAGCCGACGAACTGCCAGGTGGGCACCATCGACAAAAGCATGGCGATTAGCCAGAAGGGGATGCAGATGATCAGTCGGCGCTTGAGGTCCTGCGCATGAACTTTGATGCCTTCGCCGATGTGGGTTGTGCCCTCGGAATTATAGGAGTCGGAAACGGGGGCGACGGAGTGAAGAGTGGGGGATATGGACACGGTTGTCTTTCCTTGTCCGCTTGCCGGGACGTGTCACGAAGGCTGAGTTTGTGGGCATGCCGACTGGTGGTGTGCCCGCGGGCGGTCGTGGGTGTCCGGGCGCGGAAGGGAGGTGGTCGAGGACGTGGCGCGTTATGTTGGGCCAGGTGCCGGCCAGTTTTGAGGAACGAGGTTGGGCGCGGGCATCGCCCGCGCCCGAGGGTCTCAGAAGTCGCGGGTGATGCTGACCAGCTCGAAGCCTGCTTCGGACACGGCTTCACGCAGGGCATCATCGTCAAGGGCAACGTCGGATACGAGGGTGACCTTGGAGGTGGCACCAGAGTTGAGGATGACGTCAACGTTCTTCACGCCGGCAACTTCGGATAGTTCCTCGGTGACGGACTGGACGCAGTGTTCGCAGGTCAGGCCATTAACGGCGAGTTCAACGGTGCGATCGATTTCCATGGTCATGGCGTTCTCCTTGTTGTTGTGGCTGGATCGTGCACAGTAGTAGTTGGTTCAGGACTTGATGAGCCGGGCGATTGCCTTGGTGGCCTCTTCAATCTTTTCGTGCGCGGCTTCGTCGGATTCTTTGGCGGCGTGGACGACGCAGTGGTTCATGTGGTCTTCTAGCAGGCCGATGGCAACGGAATTGAGCGCTGATTGGACGGCGGACATCTGCGTAATGATGTCGATGCAGTACTCGTTTTCGCTGACCATGCGCTGGAGTCCGCGAACCTGTCCTTCAATACGGCGGAGTCTGGCCAGATAACGGTCAGTGGAGGCTGAATATCCGTATGCCATGGGTCGCCTTTCCTGCTTGTCCTTCTAAAATGAAGATACCCCTAGGGGGTATGAGTGTCAATGGTTGAAGTTTGCCACGGTACGTGTGGAATTCAGGGAACAGGCAAATAAACAGGGGTTGTCCCCGATTGCGCCTTTTGCTGACCGCACTACGCTTGAAAGATAAGGAACCGCGGGGAAAGGAGAAGCCATGGCGCATCGTCGTACACCACGCATCTATGCGCCTCGCCGTGTTCCCCAGTCGTTTTCTCCCGCTTACACCGCCATGCGCCTGATTCCTTTGGTGCCAGCACTCCTTGCCTCCGGAGCATTAGGTCTTGTATCAGAACTACCCGCCCTCTCTGAAGAGATGCGACAAAAAGCTCGCCACGCCTCTCAATCGATGGGCGACGATTCATCTGAGCGCTCGCAACGCCTTTTCTTCGACGAACCCGGTCTTGATACGCTCTTCGTCCGCTTCCTCGCCGGTAGTGCGCAGGCCGTTTCCCACGTGGCAAAGACGGTGATGCGTGCTCGTATCGCCCTTGAACCCGATAGTCCAATGGGGAAACGAGCAGCTCAAGCACTTCCTCTTGTTCCCAAACGCGCATACGACACATTGATGACCGGAATGCTGTCGATCGGAACGGCCGTGGGCTACATTCATTCCGGCCCTGTTCACGCCCAAGTGATCGCAGATTCAGCCGAAGCCTCGTCCATTGATCCCCCAGCCGGACACGCCACAGCTGCACTTCGTCGCTGGCAAGCCCCCCAGAGTCTGAGTGATCTATGCGTCGATATCGACGACATGTACTGGTCGATGACCGACGGGAACACGGTGAAAATAACCCGCGTCGGTGAAGGGGAAGCCCGCAGGTGGCTGGTATCCCTGCCTGGAACGGCGCATATGGACTTCGAATCGAACGCGAATCCGGCGGATATGGAATCAAACATCCGCGAAATGATCGGTATCGAATCGAATATGCGCAGTGGGCTTGTCATGGCGATCCACGATGCAATGAAACGCGATGGGCTTAACCCGGAAGAGTATGCAACGGAACCGGTGCTGATCTGCGGTCATTCGCAGGGGGGATTGATTGCGACCGTGTTGGCATCGATGAATCCCAAGACGGCCGGCCTAGATGTGCAAGCAATCCTGGCGACGGGAGCACCGGCGCGCAGGTATCGGATTCGCCCGGACGTCACCATGGTGTCGCTGGCTCACGACCAGGACGTTATCCCGTCGATGGATGGAACTCCGGCGCGTCAGGCTGATCACCGAGTCGCGATCGGTCGTAAGTTGGTGCGACCGCGTCGCCAGCCTCTCTATTACGCCCATTCGTCGGCAACGTACACCGAAACAGTGCGCTATTTGGAGCGCATGGTGACGGTCAATCCGTGGGGTCGAACCGCGTCCGCTGTTGCTGCACTGCAGGATTTTCTTCCTCAAGATGACGAGGTCACGCGCGTCATGTTTTACGAAATCTGGCAGGACGTCACAACGCCGACCTCTTTTGAGACATTCGACCCGGTGGTAACGCTTGCAAAAGACGATTCCGTCACTCCCGTGGAATTCGATGTTTCTTGGCCACCCTCCTCATCGTGCGCCACCGTCTCAGTTGCATCCAGTGACTCCGATGAAGGGGCGCTACTCACATCGACTGTGAATGACTTCCCCTCCCTGGAAAGGACACCCAATGACGAGTGAATCCACAGGCCCAGAATTGTCCGAAATCGGACGGAGGATGCGGATGGCTGCCATGTCGCGCCAAAGGGTACCTTCAGCCGGCAACGGCAAGAAATCTCAGATTCCGCAGATCGGAAGCCCTCTGCTGATCGGGGTCTTGGGCGTTGGCGCGTTGGGTGCAGGTATCGCCTTTCGTGCAATGAAGCCGACACGTCGACGAGGCCGATCAGACCGTTTTGAAACTTTGATCGAAGCGGGGATCGATGATGTTCTCACTGAAAAATGCGGGAAAGACATTCACTTCGATGTGTCGGTGAACGTGGGGGAAGGTTTCGGGAAACCGGCGCTGGTGACTTTCGATATCACGCTTGATACCGACGGAGCTGAGTGCCAAGAAGATGACTTGAGAGAGATCCTTGATGGGGCGACCCACGCTGTCTGGGACAATGGTGAACTAGCTCCACTCGCTATCCGTGGTCGTATTATGGCGCAGGTTCTAGCCGATGCCGACTGTGACACAGCGGGGCAGACAGACCAGAACTCTATATCCGCAGATGCTCTGGACATGAGCGAAACGGGTGCGGCCTCGTCGATAGTGATGGCGGATATGACGCTACTGGGATTCGAAGACGGAACCGCTCGACCCACCGACCTGTTCGAGCGATACGGTGCTCCCGCGTCGGATCGGAACTGGCGCCCGTAACAACGAAATTCGGTTTCTCCATGGTCTGATGGACAATAGTGGAGTGCGCGGAGCACAACGGGACTATCAGATCGGGGGTCGGAATGACTGCTCACCAGGAACACAATGGAGCATGGTGGCGCGGTGCGGTCGCATATCAGGTCTATGTCCGCTCATTTCGTGACTCGAACGGCGACGGGATTGGTGACCTGCCGGGGGTTACGCAGTCGCTGGACGATCTGGCGAAGCTGGGCGTTAACGCGATTTGGCTGAACCCCTGCTATCTATCTCCGCAACACGACCACGGCTACGACATTGCGGATTATCGTCAGATTTTGCCCGACTATGGAACTCTGGCCGATTTCGATCAGCTGGTCGCGCACGCTCACACGCGGGATATTCGCGTGCTGATGGATATCGTCCCCAACCACTGTTCCAGCGAACACCAGTGGTTCATCGACGCTATTTCCGCAGGTCCCGGCTCACCCGAACGCGATCGTTTTATCTTTGCCGACGGGGAAGGTGACGGGAGTCAGCCACCGAATGACTGGCCGTCGGTTTTCGGTGGCTCAGCCTGGGATCGCTTAGACGATGGGACCGAAAACCCTCAGTGGTATCTGCATCTCTTTGATTCCAGGCAACCTGATTTCAACTGGCGCAACCAGGATGTTCGCACCGCATTCCTCGATATTCTGCGATTCTGGTTTGACCGTGGAGTCGATGGGTTCCGTATCGATGTTGCACACGGCATGGTGAAGTCCCTTCCGATTCCGCGCGGTACGCACGCGGACCAATCGGGTTTGTGGACCCAGCCGGAGCTCTTCGAAATCTATAGCCAGTGGCGTCAGCTTGCCGAATCCTACGATCCGCCGAAGTATTTTGTCGGCGAAGCGTGGGTCAATGATCCCGAGGTTTTCACTCGTTTTACAGCTCCTGGGCATCTTCAGCAGTCATTTGCGTTTGACCTGCTGGTTCAGCCTTGGTTTGCGTATAGGTTGCGTCGCTCGATTGAGCAATCCTTCGCGGTTGCCGGGCAAGAAGATGGGCCCGCGTGGGCGTTGGCGAACCATGATGTTCACCGCCTGGTTACCCGCTTGGGTCAGGAACGCATCGACAAAGACCCCGATCCTTTCGACATGCTGGCAGATGCCCGTCGAGATACTCCCGTGAATACTGCGCTGGGCAAGCGTCGTGCGCGCGCAGCAACCGCGTTGCTTTTCGCTCTGCCGGGAACGGTCTACGTGTATCAGGGTGAAGAACTCGGACTTCCAGAAGTACTCGATCTTCCCGATTGGGCCAGGCAAGACCCGATGTGGATTCGAACGAATGGCCAGCAACGAGGCCGCGATGGCTGTCGCGTCCCCCTGCCGTGGAAGAAGTGCGGATCGTCAATGGGTTTTGGGCCCGATGGGGCTTCTGCTCCGTGGCTACCTCAACCTGAAGAATTCCGAGCGTGGGCACGTGACGAACAAGGTGAGGATCCAACATCGATGCTGTCTTTGTACATGCGATTGGGTGGACTCCGACGCCAACTTGTTGGGTCAGCGCACCGTGTGCACTGGGCTGATCAGGTTCCCGAAGAAGTTCTGGCGTTCAGCGCGGGAAGACTGTTCTGCGCGACGAATACAGGTGGAGAAGATGTTGAGGTCCAGGTCCCTCAAGGTGCCCAGATACTCCTGAATACTGCGGTTGCCGACTGTGACGTGCACCTGTTGGATAACGGAATGTCACTGGCAGATGTCACCGATTTTGATTCTCGCACGTGGTGTTTGCCCGCCGACTCAACATCCTGGTGGTCACTGAATGGGGGTGCTGACACTGAGTGAACAGAGAACACGGTCGCGCCGGTCTTTTAATGCGAAATACATTCCCAACCTGCACTTCTTGACGCAACCGTCTTTTGTTGCCGTCGATTTCGAAACTGCTAATCGCGGTGGCGGAGTCTCCGCCTGCCAGGTGGCATTGGTGAAAATGGAAGACGGGCAGGTGACTGACGAATTCTCGACCTTCATTCAGCCCCCGCAGGGTTATAGCCGGTTCGAATTCACATGGCTTCACGGAATCGGCCCGCGTCAAGTAGCGACGGCTCCAATGTGGGATCAGATCGCTGACCAGATCGCACGCTTCGTTGGCGATCTCCCCGTCTACGCTCATAACGCGATGTTCGACGCTCGAGTCTGGAAAGACTTGGACGACTACTTTGGGATACTTTCTTTGCCCCAGCATTTTTTCTGCTCGTATTTGACGGCACGACGAATGCTTCCGGGCCTCGAAAACTACAGGTTGCCGACTGTTCTTCACGAATGTGACCCGACCTTTAGTCTGAATCACCACGAAGCGGGTTCCGATGCTCACGCTTGTGCGCGAATCGTCAGGCACCTTGCGTCCCGCGATGATCTGCACGGCGCTCTTGCCCCCTGAAAACAGCCTTCAGCCAGCGCATTCTTAGATGGGGCACCTGCTCAAGGTGTCTTTTACCGTGCTCTTTGAACCGACCCACACGGCAATGCGATGATCGATCGACTCAAGCAACTTGAAGGCATCATGCATGCGCGCGTCAATGTCGTCGTCTAACAGGAACTCCATGTGCGCAACGCGGTTACGCAGATTGTGGAGGCGCGCCACCCTTCCGTAGGTGATTGACCCGTCGGGGTCCTTCTCATTCGGGAAAGCGTGAATCAGACACTGTTTCCACAACGCGCGACGATGCTTCTCTGCCTCCAAGCCGGCCAAATCTGACGGTGTGCTTGTCCCATGATGAGGAAGAAGATCCGCCCACATTCCAAACATGACGCAGGACAGGACGTCATCATGCGATGGCTGGTCTTTGCGAGAGTGAGTCTTCGGTTTTTGTTTAGATTCCTTATTCGCCCAGTTCAACGCTTGGCTTCGCTTTGAAGCAGAGAGCTTATCGAGCGGGGGAGCTGGATCCTCAAGAAGCCAACTGGTCGCTTCAGGGTCCTGTTTGCGGTTCCACGCCTGAAGTTGCCGATCCATCGCGTTGCGAACAAAAACTTCGGTCATTCCCAGAATGAAATGAACATCGGACGCCAGTTCGGCGTGCCAACAGTATAGTTCCAGGCTTTTGGGAATGTCCCCTCCCGTGCGCTTCAAATACGGCTTGAGCCTGGCCATGGAAATGTGGCTCACTAGGAGTTCTTGCTGCGACACTGTCATAAATTGATGGTGTCAATCAGTGCAACGCCTGGCAAGTGGTTTCGTCGCAGTGTTGTGTTTCGATACCGAACCTTCAAGTGGACGTGCGCGCGCCGGTGCAAGCGCCTGGTTTAGGCTGGCGTGATGAAAACCCGAGTTGATGGCATTGCAATGCTGGCCCTGATCTGTGTGACGGCGATCTGGGGCTCGACGTTCTTCATCATCAAGGGGATCCTGACGGCGATTCCGACGCTGGACTTCCTGGGCGTCCGCTTCTTCATTGCAGCGCTGGTGATTTTTGTTTTACGAGGCCGCACACTTCTGCGAGCTCCTGTCACCACGTGGAAGCGCGGATTGATGGCGGGCACGGTCTTCGCCGTGGCGCAAATCGTGCAGACGATTGGCCTGGAGACGGCAGATGCGTCGGTGTCCGGTTTTATTACGGGCATGTACGTGATCCTGACGCCACTGTTGCTTTTCATCGCGTTCCGGACGCCGGTTTCAAAACCCGTCGTGTTTGCGCTGGTCTTGGCGTTTACTGGACTGTCGATTTTGTCTCTGAACGGTTTGAGCGTCGGGCTTGGTGAGGGACTGACCTTCATTTCGGCTGTGTTGTTTGCCGTTCATATTGTGCTTCTTGATCAGTGGGCTGGTCAGGAATCCGGTCTTGATTTGGCAACCATTCAGCTGATTGCTCTTGGTGTGATCTGTGGTGTTTCAGCCTTGCCAGGTGGAATCGTCCTGCCGTCGGGAATCAACGGCTGGACGGTCATGATCTACATGGCGGTCATTGCCGGCATCGTAACTGTGGGACTTCAAACATGGGCGCAGTCAAGAATTCCTGCGACTAGTGCCGCGGTCATTATGACGACGGAGCCCGTGTTCGCAGCGATCTTCGCGATCCTCTTTGGTGGCGAGCATTTGACGTGGCGACTGTTCGCAGGTGGTTCGCTGGTGGTGGGCGCGATGCTCTTGGCAGAGCTCGCTCCACGGAAGTCTTCGACCGCAGATGAGGGAGTGGTGGTCTCGGAAGATTCGAGTTCCGTGTCCTGATTGTTTCGATCGCGCCCAGTCGCTAGCGCATCGATTCAAAGGTCAAGGTGTAAAAGTTTCGGGAGTGAGCAGATTGCTCACTCCCGAAACTAATGCGATCAGTCGGATCAGCGTTCGTCGTTCACCCAGTGCGCCATTTCGGTCGACAGACCGATGTAGGTTGCGGGTGTGAGAGCACAAAGGCGAGCTTCTTCTTTAGCGGGCAACCCAAGGCCGGCGATAAACTCACGCATTTCGGTGGCCCCGACCTCGTGGCCACGGGTCAGCTCCTTCAGGCGCTCGTACGGGTTCGTCATTCCGGTCGCGCCGGCGATCGACGCTGTGCGCATGACCTGCTGAACCGCTTCGCCGAGAACTTCCCAGTTCGCATCCAGGTCGGCAGCCATACGGTTAACGTCAATGTCGATGCCGTCAAGGCCACGAACCAGGTTGAAGAACGCGAGGATCGAGTGCCCAAGGCCAACACCGATATTGCGCTGGGTCGTCGAGTCGGTCAGGTCACGCTGCATACGCGAGGTGACCAGCGTCGATGCCAAGGAATCGAGCAGTGCGCACGAGACTTCCAGGTTCGCTTCGGCATTCTCGAAGCGAATCGGGTTCACCTTGTGGGGCATAGTCGACGAACCGGTGGAGCCCTGGGCTGCGAGGTTCTGGTGGAAGTAGCCCATCGAAATGTAGGTCCAGCAGTCGGTTGCCAGGTTGTGTGCGATACGTCCGGCGCGCGCAACATCGGAGTAGAGCTCTGCTTGCCAGTCGTGAGATTCGATCTGTGTGGTCAGCGGATTCCAGGTCAGGCCCAAACCTTCGACGAAGTTGCGAGCGAGGACCGGCCAATCAGCGTTCGGGACGGAAACGACGTGCGCTGCCCAAGTTCCCGTGGCGCCGTTGATCTTGCCCAAGTATTCGGTGTTTTCGATGCGTGCCAGCTGACGAGCGAAACGGTGGGCAAACACGGCCATTTCCTTGCCCATGGTGACGGGCGTTGCAGGCTGACCGTGCGTGTGTGCCAGCATCGGAGCGTCTGCGCCGGCTTCAGCGAGGCGCAGCAGTCGAGCCTGCAGTTCGCGGGCGGCGGGCAGCCACACCTGCTCGATGCCAGCCTTGATGGTGAGCGCGTAGGCGAGGTTGTTGATGTCTTCCGAGGTGCAGAAAATGTGGACGACCTCGCGCAGGTGCGGAAGCGAGGAATCGGGGCCGAGGACCCCGGTGGCCTTCTCCAGATGCTCGCGGATCAGGTACTCGACGGCCTTCACGTCGTGACGGGTGACGGCCTCGAATTCGCCGAGACGTTTGATGTGGTCGGCGGAAAAATCGCGGGGCAGTGCGCGCAGGTAGTCGCGTTCAGCGTCGGTCAGGGTCGGCGCGCCAGGAAGGACGGTGTTGTCGAGCAGGTGGATCAGCCACTCAATCTCGACGTGTATGCGCGCACGATTCAAGCCGGCTTCGGACAGGTAATTCGCAAGAGGTGCAACGGCTGCGCGGTAGCGGCCGTCAAGCGGAGACAAAGGTTCGCCAGATGCTGCCAGATCGGCGTAACCATGATCGGTAGAGAAAAGGGAAATCCAGTTTGCGCTCATAGTGTCATCTTTTCATGTTGGCGCGTGGTTAAGAAACGGTGTTGCGTAACGAAAGTGATGATGCCGGACATATTCGGGTGCGCGTGAATAGTCAGCGGGACAGTGTATCCGCAGGTCGATAGGGGATGAGGCCACTCAACGTGAGAGGGTCTGACCTTTTGAGGTGCGTCACCCGATGGGGTGTCCCGATGGTGGATACTCTAAAATCTTGGGCGTGACGAACCCCCATACTCCGAGCCCGAGTGCTTTTGAATCCTCCGGTCAATCCGGTGGTGGTTTTCAGTCCGCGCACTCGGACAACGAAGGGGATTCGTCAGTAGGCGCGGCCTCGTCCACCCCATCGGAACCGACGCCAACTCTGACAACTCGACGACGCTTGCAGGGACTCGACGGCATTCGTGGCATCGCAGCGATGTTTGTTCTGGTCTATCACCTGCTCCCGCAGTATGCGAAAGCCGGGTTCGCGGGCGTCGACATTTTCTTCGTCCTATCGGGCTTCCTCATCACCTTGTTGCTGATAGACCGATTGGATTCAACTGGTTCACTTGGGATCGGTCATTTCTGGATTCGACGTTTCAGGCGTCTTGTCCCGGCGGCGGTCACGACGTGTATTGGTGCGGGAATCCTTGCTCTGCTCAGCGGGACGGATGCGCTAGTTGCGCTCCCTCGCCAAGTCGTCGGCGTGCTCACCGGCACGTACAACTGGCTTGAAATCATCTCCGGCGCCTCTTACTTCGAGCAACAGTCGCCACTGCTCCTGACCAACGCATGGTCATTCGCCGTTGAACAGCAGTTCTACGTCATCTGGCCACTGATCCTCCTTCTTCTGGTTCGGCTACCGAAACACCTCAGAATCTGGATCGCTCTTGGAATCGGCGGAGCATCGACCGCATGGCACGCTGTCCTAGTCGGCCAAGACCTTTCGCGCGCATACATGGGAACAGACACTCACCTGTGGGGTCTGATGATCGGCGCGGCCCTCGCATTCGCCGTCCCCAACGCCATGCAAATGGTCGATGAACGCGCCAAACATGCCGGATATATAGGCTTCTTCGGCGTCATCTCATTCTTTGCCACGATGTTCCTGATGACCGTGTTGCCGGAGTCTTTCATGTACCCGTGGGGCATGGTCATCGTGTCTTTGACGACGGCGTTCACTATCCGTGGCTTGCTTCCCGACGTGTCCTACGCCGGGACTGCCCGCCTGCTTCGCAAGGTGCTTGAACTACGTCCCCTGGTGTGGCTGGGAGAACGATCCTACGGAATCTACCTGTGGCATTGGCCGTTGTGGGTGCTCGCTTTCTACGTGGCTCCCCAGATGAGTCTGTCAATGTCGGCAACGCTCGTGTCAGTGGCATCGGTTCTTTTCGCCGCGCTGTCGTACAGGTTTATTGAGACTCCAATTCGTCGCGTCGGCTTCCTTCAGTGGTGCCGTATCGTGTGGTCAGGTTTTCTGACACTCACTGGAAAAGTACGCATCGTCATCGCCGTGATTGTACTGGTGATTGCCTCCCTGTTTGCGGTTGCACTTTGCTTCTCGCCGAATCAGTCGAGCGCTCAAATCGCCATTGAACAGGGAGCAATGTCGGCTCCTGCCAGCGATGCGATGACGTCCGGCTCGCAGTCCGCGGATGCGGCCTCGTCGGGCGACCAGTCGCAGAGCGAGACCCAAAGTGACGCACAGTCTGGCGCACAAAGTGGTGAACCAGAGTTCATCCGCCGCTACGACTACACGCAGCCACAGGTCACTGGCGAAGAAATCACGATTATTGGCGACTCGGTCACCCTGGGTTCTTCGGCTGCGCTCAGCGAAGCATTCCCGGGTGTCTACGTTGACGCCGAGGTCTCGCGTTCTGTTCTTGCTGCTGGTCCCATCATCGATTCTTTGAATGCGCAGGGCTTGCTTCGCGAATACGTCGTCATCTCACTGGCAACGAATGCTGTCGTGACAGACGACCAGATTGACGCACTTGTTGCCCAGATCGGGCCAGAGAGAAAGCTCATCCTGGTCACTGCATTCGGTCCTGCTCGCACAACGTGGATCCCGCCGGCGAATGACACGATTTGGCGTGCAGCAACACGCTACCGGAACGTGTTCGCGGCCGATTGGGCGAACCCCATTTCCCGTCACCCCGAGGATCTTGCCGGAGACTCCGTGCACCCGGCAACGGATCAGGGGCACCAGATTTACGTTGAAGCAATCCGGAGTGCTCTGAACGAGGCCCTTCAGATCTCCCTGCGCGACAGTGAAGCGAGTGCCGAAACGGATTCTCAATTCGGAGCACAATCGGCGTACTGATTCAGCACGTGGCACGTGTTCGACCCGGGGGCTCCCACCTGTTGTACTAGCCGTATTTCTTCACTATCTGCATCACATCTGACCGGTAGGACGCGCCAAAAAGATAGGCGTGAATGATCAGAATATGAAGACTGTGAAGCCCGATGCGTTCGCGCCAGCCATCCTGAAGAGGTGACGCTTCGGCGTACGCATCGCGGATTGTTTCCAGATGAGGGCAACCAAAAACACCGAGCATCGCCAAGTCTTCTTCGCCGTGACCCCCTTGGGCTGCTGGATCAATAAGGGTGACACCATCGGGTGTCCACATGACGTTTCCGCTCCACAGATCTCCATGAAGTCGAGATACTTCCCCGGAACGGACAAGAGCGGGTTGGTCATGATCAAACACCCCGGACGCGAGTTTTTCAGCGAATTGATGCAGGCGCTCGCGGTCTGTCTGGCTAAAAGCTGGGCAGTCAATATAGGGCTCAACCCGGTATTTGGCGTAGTACTCTCCCCAAGATGCACTGCCCCCATCGGCTAAGAGAGGCAATGGAGCTTCACCCATCCACCCGTCGGTTGTATGCCCGGGCGGTGGAGCGCCTAAATGAGGCGCGCCCGCTGCGTGCGTATACGCCAGGGCTCGTCCAAATTCCTCAGCCATTCGCGGGGTTGCGTGGATGCGAGACAGGACTGGCTCTTCGAGCCAGGTCTTCCCGTAATCGAGCACGGGAACAATCCGCGTTGCCTGATCGCCCGCATCCGCGAGCCATAAGAGCGCTGTCACTTCATAGGAGATCTTCTGAGGTCGATGGTCGGTTTTCCGGAACGTTTCCACGGTGTTACTCCTTAGGGGCTGCAATTGTTACGAGGATATCCACAGGTGCTCGTCCCTGAAATTGGTTATCCACAATTTTGCTTCCCTCGATTTTCCTCGTTGTCACTGTCCTTCTAGCGTGGGGAGTGGAAGGAGGATCCGTGGATGAAGTAGGCAATATGCAGGTCGCTCGCGAATCAATGCGGAGCGTATGCAAAGTGCTTGAAGACATACACGGCGACGTTGCATGTGAGCGCTTCGAAGACTGGCAGGGTGGAGCTGCAGATGCAGCTCGAGATGACCTCTTGGTGCTTTTAGGACAGCTCGGAGTGGTCATGGACTCGGGAGATGATGCGCTTTTAGCACTCGACACGGCGATTGCTGAGTGTCAGCTAGCCAGCGTTGTTCTGATGCCCGGACAAACAACAAATCCGTTATCGCTGGGCGCATATACGCCTGCCTCTTTTGCTTCGCATACGTTCTCTGAGTCATCAGGTGTGTTCTGACATGAACAGAATTGTTGTGACAAGCGGGCCAACGCACGTTGACACGGATGCGTTGATCATGGCATGTACCCGGCTTCGCAAGAGTGAAGAGTCGCTATCCGCATTGATCGCTTCCACTCGGTCGGCTCAGGATCATGCACGCCTGGGTATCGGGCTCAGCCCCACCGCATACACGGCTGTTAGTGCGATAGAAGAAGTGGCCTCGTTGATGACGTATCTTCGCGCCAAACTGTCCGCATTCGCCGACTCGATCGCCTACTGTGCAGCCATCTATTCGGGCGCAGACTCGCGAGCGGTTGCGCTTTTGTCATCAACCCACAACGACAGTCCCATCTTCAACCTGAATCTTTCGCAGCCGAACCTCAAAGAGCCTGCACCGGGCTTTCCGATGATTGCACAGTGGCTAAGGGAAAACACATGGGATGTGCGCTCGCGGAACCTTGATGTCCTATCAGCGATCCTGGCGTTCATGTTCGGGCGCTCAGATGGTTTAACGGCACTTCGTTTTGAACGCGATCTTGACGCGTTCTCCTTCGGCGTTCTGCATCTTTTCGGCGCTCGGCGCGGTGTGCCCGGAAGCTCAACGAAGCAGGTCGCCGGGTACGCCGCATCGTGGTCGTCCGGAATTGGTGCACTGTTCTTCGGAAATGTCACGGGCGTGGAAATTCAGACAGGCTCCTCGTCGGGAGCCGGCAGAGGACATCGGATTATCAAAGCAGTGAAAGAAGGATTCGCTCCCATATTGGCGGCGAGTCCGCATACGCCTTTCGCGCTCTCCGTTCTGTCGATCGTCGGTAGAGTGGGGCAGGGGGTTGGTGCGATCCGTTCGCATCCGACTCAGCGCGTGGTCACCCCTTCTACCCCCGATACTCGACTTGCAATGAGCACCCCTACTCCTATGTCCACGGTTGAAACTCCGCGAAAACCATCACAACTGTTGGAGTCACTTTCAGGACTGAATTCAGGAGGCGAAGAAGGGCAAATCAAGATCATCCGACACAGCACTCCGATTCCCTCCGATGCGTCATCGCCAGGTGGATCACGAACACGTTCGTCCTGGTCAGTCGTCATTCGAGGTACTCAGAAGTGGAGCGTCGGGGGAAGTAACCCGCAGGATATGCTCACCAATTTTGAGGGGGTAGCAGGGCGTGAATCCGACCAATCGCGCGCGGTCCTAGAGGCGATGAAAATGGCTGGAATCAAAGCGGATGAACCCGTCGAATTCGTTGGTCATTCGCAAGGAGGCATTATTGCCGCTCAACTGGCGACCAGTAGCGACGTGAACCAGAACTACCACGTCGTATCAGCCCTGACAGCGGGGTCCCCGATTGGCGGATCGCAGACTCCTTCGCACGTCCACGTCCTCGCATTAGAGAACACCAGAGACCTGGTGCCAGCACTCGACGGGGGAGCGACTTCCCAAGGAGTGACAACCGTTCACTTTGACGGGCAAACGTACATCCCGGCCGAAAAACAGGGACAGAATCTGGTTGCGCACGACATTGGAACCTACCGCAACCTGCTAGGAGATATTGAGAATCGCCAAAATGAGCCGGGGCTTACCGAGGTTAAAGAATGGGAAGAACATCGGATCGAATCGCTCGGTTTGACCGAGCAGACGACCTCTCAAGCGTATGTCTTCGATACTAGGCGCATCCATGACGAGGGCTGAACAATCGGATAAACACCGGTGGACAGATGCAGACGACCGTTCTGAAACCGCGTCCAACCTGCTAACGTGATGGCGTGACACGGGGTGCCACAGGCTGAGAAAAAACCCGTTGAACCTGTCGAGATAATTCTGACGAAGGGAATGTCAATGATGGATCGTGCCATCGTATCTTCGGCTCTTGAAGCTGTCCGAGAAACAAGCCCATTGGTTTCGTGCATTACCAATTCAGTGGTCACAAACTTTACGGCAAACGTCCTTTTGGCCATCGGCGCTGCCCCTGCAATGGTCGACATTGTTGGCGAAGCGGGACCGTTTGCGTCGATCGCGTCCGGTCTGCTGATTAACTTGGGAACGCCGACCCCCGAACAGCGTGAAGCTGCTCGTGAAGCCGCGTCAGCTGCGGTCGCAGCGGACGTTCCGTGGGTATTGGATCCGGTTGCGGTTGGTGCCTTGGTGCATCGCACCGATCTTGCGCGTGAGCTGGTGACAATGGGGCCGACTGTTGTTCGAGGTAACGCCTCGGAAATCATCGCGCTTGCGGGTGAGGGAGCTGGTGGTCGTGGTGTCGATGCCTCCGACGAGGTTGAATCAGCGTTCGAAGCAGCCCAGCTCATTGCGCGCAACTACGGCAGTGTTGTTGCAATCTCCGGCGCAACCGACGCAATCGTCAGCGCAGATCAGATTATTCGTGTTGGTGGTGGCGCAGAAATGCTGACTCGCGTCACCGGTGGTGGTTGTGCGCTGGGTGCGTTCCTCGCTGCTTTCGTCGGTGCGGCGAAGACGCGTGCGGTGACGCCGCTGGAAGCGGTTGCTGCCGGTCACGCCGTCTACTCTGCTGCGGGTGAGATTGCTCAAGAGAAAGCGTCGGGCCCGGGTACGTTCCAGATGCACTTCCTTGATTCGCTCTACTCGGTCTCGACAGACGACCTTGACAGGATTCCGCTGTCATGAGGAATGCTCCTGACCTGCGGGTCTATTTGGTGACGGATGCTGAGCAGTGCGAATCGATGGGGCGGAGTGTTCTTGAAACGGTTGAAGCCGCCGTCGAAGGTGGAGCAACGTGCGTCCAGCTTCGCGCGAAGACTTCCGATGGCGGTCCCTTCCTTGATGAGGTCTGCGAAGTAGCGAATGCGGTCGGCGACCAGGTTCCCGTGATCGTCAATGACCGGGTGGATGTGTTCCTCGCAGCTCGCGCATTGGGTGTCCCAGTTGCGGGTGTGCACGTTGGTCAATCGGATCTTCCCGCGAAGGTTGTGCGTGAAATGATCGGCGAGGTCGCGTTCCTTGGATTGTCTGTTGGGACTGATGAAGAGGCGCGGATTGCGGCAAGCGAAGGGGTTGCAGATCACGTTGGCCTCTCGGTTCTGCGCACCACGGCAACGAAGACGAATACGCCCGATGTCCTTGGCTATGACGGGTGTGAACGGCTTGCGCGCCTTGCCGTTATGCCAAGTGTCGCTATTGGTGGTGTTGGTATCGATGACATGGCACCTTTGAAAGCGCGTGGTGTGAATGGTGGTGCCGTGGTTTCGGCAATCTGTTGCGCAGAGGATCCGAAGCAGGCTGCTCGCGATCTTCTGAATGCGTGGAGCAGCGCTCCCGACGCTGGTCGTCAGGAAGCGACGGGGGTGAGTGATCGATGATTCCTACAGTGACCGCTTTGACGATTGCCGGATCTGATCCCTCGGGTGGAGCAGGTATTCAGGCTGATATGAAAGCGATGAGCGCCAATGGTGCGTACGCGATGAGCGTCATTACCGCTCTGACCGCACAATCAACGAAGGGCGTGGCCGGAGTCCACGCGGTTCCCGTTGATTTCGTCAAACTCCAGTTAGACACGGTTCTTGACGATATTGCTCCCGATGCAACGAAGATCGGGATGCTGGCAACTGCAGACTTGGCACGCCTTGTTGGTGAATACCTTCCGCGGTTGCCTTACACGGTGCTTGATCCGGTGATGGTGGCAACTTCGGGTGATCCGCTATTGGACAACGAGGCTATCGCCACTGTTCGGCAGCTGTGCACTGTCGCAGATTTGATTACACCGAATCTTGCTGAGGCAGCGGTTCTTCTTGAATCCGATTGGGCAACCAACGTCAATGAGATGACGGAGCAAGCGTTCGCTTTGCGCGAGCTAGGCGTGAAGAATGCGCTGGTGAAGGGTGGTCACCTGGATGAGAAAGCGTGCGATGTCTTCCTCGGCGAAGGTGACTCAGAACCGCATATTCTGACCGCTCACCGTATTCACACGAAGAATACGCACGGAACAGGATGCACGCTCTCATCATCGATTGCGGCTCTTCGCCCGCGTTGCGACTCGTGGCTCGAAGCTGTCACGCGCGCGAAGGCGTACTTGACGGGCGCGATCGAACAGGCTGATGAGCTTGGAGTCGGACACGGGCACGGTCCCGTCCACCACTTCTACGCGCTGTGGAATGACGACATGATGAAGGACAATGATGTTCACTGACGAACTGTGGGAAGAGATCGCCCCCATTAAGAAAGCGATTGACCAGGGGCAATTCGTTCGAGGTCTCGGTGACGGGAGCCTCAGCCAAGACAAATTCAACTACTACATGGTCCAAGACGCCCTGTATTTAGCTGCATACGCGAAGGCTCTTGCTGGTCTCGCCACTTTTGCGCACGATCCGGATGACCTGGTGTTCTGGGCCGAAGCATCGGCGAATTCGATCAAGGTTGAGCGAGAGCTCCACGCGTCGCACGTCGACGTGATGGCAGCGGCAACGCCTTCGCCAACGTGTCGTGCCTACTCTGACTTCTTGGCTGCCCAGCTTGCCAGCGGTGAATACGGGATTGCTGTCGCAGCGGTTCTGCCCTGCTTCTGGATCTACCAAGTGGTGGGGACTGAGCTCCTCGACACTGCCGGTGACCTTGAAAAACACCCCTACGGTGACTGGATTGGAATGTACGCAAACCCCGTGTTTGCGGAAGAAACCAAGATCGTCCGCGGGATCGTTGACCGCGTGGCCGAAGGCGTTGTAGAACTCCAGCGCCAGCGCATGAGGGACGCGTTCGTTCAGGCCAGCCGATACGAATGGATGTTCTGGGACGCGGCATGGCGAATGGAGACGTGGCCAATCTGAAAGAGCCTCGGTCACCGCCTGCATCGACCTGAGATGCGAA
>NZ_JBHNPV010000021.1:0-18223 GCF_059082735.1 Actinotignum sp. usb-actsch-rep-73
ATCAGCTTTGAGCGTAAGCGCGTGGGCAAACGGATGGGTCATGGGAGACAATAGAGGCAACACTAGGAGGAAAGTTGAACTTCCATTCGCTTTACGATCAGGGCTTCGCGCGCGTTGCTGCGGTGACGGTTCCTGTTCATCCCGCTCAGCCACTTGCTAACGCTAACGAGGTCATTGACGTTGCTCGCGAGCTTGATGCCAAGGGTGTTGCCGCGGCCGTCTTTCCCGAGCTGGGCATTTCCGGCTACGCCATTGATGATCTGTTGCTTCAGGATGTCGTGCTGGATGAAGTGACTGAGGCTCTGCATCGCATTGCTGTTCAGACGAAGGATCTGTTGCCGATCCTCATTGTTGGTGCCCCGATTCGCAACGATGGTTCCCTCTACAACTGTGCGGTAACGATCCACCGAGGCAAGATCCTGGGTGTCACCCCGAAGTTGCACCTGCCGAACTATCGCGAGTTCTACGAGAAGCGCCATTTCGTGACTCCCGGCCCGACAACTCCTTCCTTCATTGACACAACCGCGTGGGGTTTTGTCGACGATGACTGTGCTTCGGCATCCGTTCCTTTCTCTCCGATCACAATCGATGTTGAGGATGTTCCTGGCCTCGTCATTGCCCCCGAAGTGTGCGAGGACATGTGGGTTCCGCTCACCCCGTCGACTCTTGCTGCTCTGAATGGCGCAACGGTTCTGATGAATCTTTCCGCTTCGCCGATCACCGTTGGTCGTGCGGAAGACCGCCGACTGTTGGTTCGCAGTTTGTCAGCGCGCCTCAACTCCGCCTACGTGTACTGCGCGTCGAGTGCGGGCGAATCGTCAACCGACCTGTCATGGGACGGCCAGACGATGGTGTACGAGGCCGGCGACCTGCTGGCAGAGGGTGAGCGTTTCAAAGCCGGCGGTCGTCAGATCACGATCGCTGACGTGGACATTGATCGTCTTGTCACTGAACGTACGCGCCAGAATTCGTTTAAAGACAACGCGGATCGCTACCTGGGCGAGGATCAGGGGCTGAAGGCAACCGCTCCTATGGACGTCTACACCCAGCTGAACCCACCCCGCACGGATCTTGGTTTGGAACGCCCCGTTGATCGTTTCCCCTTCGTTCCCGACGATCCGGAGCGCCTGGCTCAGGACTGCTACGAGGCCTACAATATTCAGGTTCATGGTCTGGTTCAGCGCCTCAAGGCGATCGGTAATCCGAAGATCGTTATTGGTGTTTCCGGTGGCCTCGATTCCACGCATGCTCTGATCGTCGCGGCGCGCGCAATGGATATGCTGGGTCGGGCGCGAACGGACATCTTGGCCTACACGATGCCCGGTTTCGCAACGTCCGATCACACGAAGTCGAACGCGATTGCGCTGTGCGAAAGCCTCGATATTCCCTGCCAGACGATCGATATTCGCCCGGCGGCTCGCCAGCTGTTGGCCGACATGGGGCATCCCTACGCCGACGGCAACGACACGTATGACGTCACCTTCGAGAATGTTCAGGCAGGTCTGCGCACCGACTACCTGTTCCGCATTGCCAACCACAACGGCGGAATTGTTCTGGGCACGGGTGACCTGTCCGAGCTGGCGCTCGGCTGGTGCACGTACGGCGTGGGCGACCAGATGAGCCACTACGCCGTCAATACGGGTGTTCCGAAGACTCTGATCCAGCATCTGATCCGCTGGGTTGCAGCTTCCGGCCAGTTCTCCGATCGTGCGGGCGAGGTTCTGACCTCGATCCTCGGCACGGAGATTTCTCCCGAATTGGTTCCCGCTAAACCCGGTGAGAAGATGCAGTCCACGCAGGACAAGATCGGCCCGTACAACCTGCAGGATTTCAACCTGTACTACGTGTTGCGTCGAGGGGCTCGTCCGTCGAAGATCGCGTTCCTTGCTGAGAAGGCGTGGGCTGATGTGAATGCTGGCGAGTGGCCGGCCGGATTCCCCGAAGGCGACCGCGTCGCCTATTCACTCGAAGAGATTGTCAAGTGGGAGACCCTGTTCCTGCGCCGCTACTTCACGCAGCAGTTCAAGCGTTCTGCTCTGCCAAATGGCCCGAAGGTTGTGGCTGGTGGCGCTCTATCGCCTCGTGGTGACTGGCGAATGCCATCCGACGTGACTGGTGCACGGTGGATCGCAGAGTTGGAAGAGGCCGTCGCGGGCGTTCCTCACAGTGGTGTTCCGGCTACTCAGACGAAGGAGAACTGATGACGACGCTGACGTTGACCGGCGTGATCGGTTTTGCCGTGATCGCGTGTGTTTTCGGCTTGGTTGCCCTGAAAGGCAGGGCCGGCACTCTGGCACGAGGCTCAGGCTTGGGTCTTCATTCGGCAGTGTTGGAGTCCTCCGACAACGCATGGAATACGGGTCACGAGGCCGCCTGGCCGATCATGGCCATGGCCTGCGTTGTGGCGGTGTTTCACGCGGTTGGCTGCGGTCTTGCTTCACTCATGGGCAATGACGGCGAAGCCTTCCTTCACGTTCTGTTGATCTCCGGGATTATTGTGTCCCTCGCTCTTGGGGCGTTGGCGCGCGCGGCCGCGATTAACGTGGCAAAGCGCCAGGCGGAGTCTGATCA
The DNA here is from genome assembly GCF_059082735.1 of Actinotignum sp. usb-actsch-rep-73. Lineage (NCBI taxonomy): Bacteria > Bacillati > Actinomycetota > Actinomycetes > Actinomycetales > Actinomycetaceae > Actinotignum > Actinotignum sp. usb-actsch-rep-73. Next base: position 2,572 of record NZ_JBHNPV010000021.1, read on the forward strand.
AGCCGAGAGCTGATCTTTATCCTTGATACGGCGCGCCCCGGGTTTCTACCCGGGGGGCGCACGCTATTTCACAGTCAGTGTTTAACGCTCAGTGTCAGCCGGTGGCGCATACGCTGACATCGGGGTGAGCGCCGATTGCGGGGTGTTCACTGCGTCTATACCTGCCGGCTGAATCATGTGAGGAATCCGAGGCACCGGATGAGTGCCAGCGCTTCGTGCCACTGCTCGACGGAGAAGAACCTCCAGGGGACCTCGTTGATATCCTTTCGATTCGAGCACCCAGCAGAACAGCGCCATCAAGGTCCAGACCGCGAGCGCAATAGCAAGCCCGAGGGTCTGGGAAACTCCTCGAATACCCGCCAAGCCGAGAGCAATGAACGTGGCAAGGAAAAGAACGGTCTGGCCAACATATGCGGTCATTGAACGCTTACCAACCGCGATAAAGAAGTGGCGCACTCCCCCGAGATTTTCGCGTGCAGGACCGGCAAGCAACCCGAGCAGGGCCAGCCAACCTGCAGCTCCAAGCAAACCAGTAATCTCGTGAAGAGCGTCCTGACCGAAGAAGTAGGAATCCATCAGGCCCGAATCCTTCAAGGAATAGGACAGGCCACCAAGGGCACCCAGAGCAAGACCCAGGAACGCCACCAGCATCAGGCGCCCCTTGTGAACGTCCGGGCGCGAAATATAGTCCGTGGTGGCCAGCCAAGCACCGAAGACGGTCGCAGGAAGGATTGTCGTCATAATCAGCCCGAGGAGCGACGAGATTACCCAGCCAAAGACGCTGATCAGCGGGTAGTACCAGCCGAGCATCAGGTCGGCGGGAGCGTTCGTCATCTGCGTATTGGTTGCGCCACCAAACCCCTTCAGGCTCTCGCCCCAGTTCACGAACGATTCGGCTCCAAACTGGCTGAGCGTCATGACGGTAAGGACGATGAGAGCAATCACGGTCAAGATCGTGAAGCGTCGCCGCGCAATGAGTCCTGCGAAAACAATCGCAACCAGCGCATACGCGCCGATAATGTCGCCGGAGAAGAAGAGTGCGTGGACAAAGCCGAAGAGGAGCATCCACCAGCCGCGCCTACGGATCAGACGGCGAGAGTCATCAATACTCTCGTTTTCGAATCCTGCGATCCACGTTGCGCGCACCTGCTCAGGCATTCCGGGCAGGTTCTCATCAAGTTCGTCGATTCGACGTTCCACGTATGCGCGCTGGCGTCGCAACACCATCGTCATCAGACCGAAACCGAAAAGCATCGAAAAGAGCGGATACGAGCGGTGGTCGATGAACATTCCGCGAATGAACACCCACCACTGATCGCTCAGTGAGTATTCGGGATTGTCGGGGAAGAAAGAAAGCCAAAACGGCACGTTTGCGACCGCGATCAGAATCAGCATGAAGCCGCGTGCAAGATCCGGCGCGGGATAGCGGACAGAGTTCTTCGGGGTAAACGAGGCCGAGCTAGACATACTCGAACACTATCCAAGGATTCGGGCTCGCTTCAATCAGGTGTCTCCCTGATTTGCTTGTAGGCGCTCGCTGAACAAGCGCGACCGCAAGCTAAGCAAACGGTGAACAAGCGCGGTCGAGCAAGGTAGCGAAAATAAAGGAGGCGCGGCCTCGTCGAAGACAACACGACCGCGCCACATTGAAACTTTTCGCTCAGGCGAACAGCTTCTCACCCACGTAGGTGTCGGAATCCTTCACGCCCGGCAACACAAAGTACATGCCGGTCGCGATGTGCTGGAGGTACTCCGTCATCTGGTCGTTCACCATCTTCGACAGGATCGGAATGAAGTTCGTCGAAGGATCACGGACGAAAACGATGAAGAACAGGCTGGCTTCGAGGCGACCCAGCTTGTCCACCTGCTCTTTTACCGCGCTTGTTCACCACCACCCGCTCTTCTACCGCGCTTGTTCGCCGCTTCACCCCTCCAATCAGGCAGGAAAGGTTAGGCAAACCGTAGAGATATCCGCAAAATACGTAGCTCGTTAAGCGTCGCAAATCCGCGCCACAGACAAGGAAAGACACGAGGAATGTGGGCGCGGCCTCGTGAATTCATCAGTGCACGTCACCGAATTATTCGCACCAGCTTGCGAAAAACAAAAGGCGAGAAAAACACCAAAAGATCTGACACTTTCAAACGGGACAACGGTCCCGAATTGGTGAACAAGCACGCAATAGCGTGGGGACGAACACGGCGTTTTCTGGGCGCAATCCAGCACACGGAAACTGCCAGATCTACTGACACATTCCCTTCCAAGGAGTCCTAATGACCGAGTTCTTCTACGAAGACATGCTGCCGCTGGGTGAAGACACAACCGAGTACCGTCTGCTCACCACCGAAGGCGTCGAAACCGTTGAAGGCCCTGACGGAACACAGTTCCTCAAGGTTGCCCCCAGCGCACTCGAACTACTGGCGAAAACCGCGTACCACGACATCTCGTACTACCTGCGCACCGCGCACCTCGAACAGCTGGCGAAGATCCTCGAAGACCCGGAAGCATCCGCAAACGACCGCTTCGTCGCACTCGACCTACTGAAGAACGCAAACGTTGCCTCCGCAGGCGTTCTGCCGATGTGTCAGGACACGGGCACGGCCATCATCAAGGGCGAACGTGGCCAGCGCGTCATCACCGAAGGTGTGGACGGCAAGCCCCTGGCGCACGGTGTCTACGACGCCTACACCGAGCTCAACCTGCGTTACTCACAGAACGCTCCGATCACCATGTACGAAGAGAAGAACACGGGCTGCAACCTGCCGGCGCAGATCGAACTCTACGCGGACACGCAGGTCGGTCACGAGCTCGACTACCACTTCCTGTTCATGGCTAAGGGTGGCGGTAGCGCGAACAAGTCGTACCTGTACCAGATGACGAAGGCAATCCTTGATCCGGAACACATGATGCAGTTCCTGGAAGAAAAGATTCGTTCCCTCGGCACCGCAGCATGCCCGCCGTACCACTTGGCAATCGTCATCGGTGGCACCTCCGCTGAATACGCGCTCAAGACCGCGAAGTACGCGTCCGCTCACTACCTCGATACGCTACCGACCACCGGCTCGGAACTGGCGCACGGCTTCCGCGATGTCGAGATGGAAGACGAGGTCTTCAAGCTGACCCAGCAGATGGGCATCGGCGCCCAGTTCGGCGGCAAGTACTTCTGCCACGACGTCCGCGTCATTCGTCTCCCTCGCCACGGCGCATCCCTACCGGTCGCCATCGCGGTATCCTGCTCAGCTGACCGCCAGGCAAAGGCAAAGATCACGCCCGAGGGTGTCTTCTTGGAGCAGCTCGACTTCAACCCCGGCCGTTTCCTGCCGGCAACCGACCCGTCTGAGCTGGGCGAAGACACCGGCGCCGTGTCGATCGACCTCGACCGCCCGATGAGCGAAATCCTTGCCGAACTGTCGAAGTACCCGGTGAAGACGCGCCTGTCCTTGAACGGCACGATGATCGTTGCCCGCGATATCGCCCACGCGAAGATCCGCGAGCGCATCGAAAACGGCGAGCCGATGCCGGAATACATGCTCAAGCACCCCGTCTACTACGCGGGCCCAGCGAAGACTCCGGAAGGTATGCCGTCCGGCTCCTTCGGCCCGACGACCGCGGGCCGCATGGACTCCTACGTGGATCAGTTCCAGGCGCTCGGCGGATCCATGATCATGGTCGCGAAGGGCAACCGCTCCAAGCAGGTTACCGACGCCTGCCACAAGCACGGCGGTTTCTACCTCGGCTCAATCGGTGGTCCGGCTGCTGAACTGGCCGCAAACTGCATCAAGAAGGTCGAACTTCTTGAATACCCGGAGCTCGGCATGGAAGCCGTGTGGAAGATCGAAATCGAAGACTTCCCAGCCTTCATCGTCGTCGACGACAAAGGCAACGACTTTTTCGCGGGCACGCAGGAGGTCACGCTGACAATCGGCAAACGCCCCGGCATGTGCTGATTGTGTTTCTGCCGGCGGGCATCGCGGTTGCGTGGTGTCCGCCAGCAGCTGTGTGTCGGCTTCGTAATTGAGATGAACGAGGCTGCCGCCACGCCCTACCCCGCGCTTGTTCACGGGCAGAGCGAAAACCGACGAGCACGAAAATGGGCTGCGGCAAATGCGCGCTTGTTCACGTTCCTTCCGGTTCAAGTGCGCGCTTGTTGACCACTCAATCAACCTCAGAGGGGAATGACATCACCGCCGGCGGTGAACAAGCGAAGTCCTCAGCAAGTAAGTCGGTGAACAAGCGCGGTCGGGCCTAAATTCCGATCGCGAGCGCGAACTCGGCCTTGATGGTTTCGAGTCTCGCCCGAGCCTCGTCCCACGGCACTTCTCCGCCACCTGGAGCATCGAGAATGACCTCGAGGTAGCACTTGAGCTTCGGCTCGGTGCCGGACGGCCGGGCGATGACGCGGTCGTTCGCCTCAGTGGTGACCATGATCGCGTTCGTACCCGGCAGGCCGTCCCACCCCTGAGACATGTCGACGACGGAGACGACCGACGAGCCCGCGAGCTGCGACGGCGGGTTCCCGCGCAGACGATCCATGCCCTCGGCGATGAGACCGAGATTCTCGACGCGGAAGGTGAGCGGCATCGTCACGTAGCAGCCGTAGGCGCGAGCCATTCGCTCGAGCTCGTCCTGGCCGGTGTGGCCCTGCGCCTTAAGCTCGGCGAACAGGGAGGCGGCGACGACCGAGGTCGAGATGCCGTCCTTGTCGCACACGTGCTCGGGATCGGGGCAGAAGCCGATGGCCTCCTCGTAGCCGAAGACGATGCCCGGGGTGCGGGCGATCCACTTGAATCCCGTGAGGGTGTGGCGGTAGTCGAGGCCGTGCGCCAGGGCGATCCGCTCGAGCTGGCGGCTCGACACGATCGAGTTGGCGAAGACCCCGCCCTTCGGGGCCCGCCCGGCCAGGAACTCGCCGAGGATCGAACCGGTCTCGTCGCCGGTGAGCTGACGCCATCCGCTCGCCGAGGCCTCGTCCGGAATGGCGAGGGCGCAACGATCGGCGTCGGGGTCGACTGCGATAATGAGGTCCGAGCCGTGCTCGCGCGCATGCGCCATCGCCAGATCGAGGGCGCCGGGCTCCTCCGGGTTCGGGAAGGAGACGGTCGGGAAATCGGGGTCGGGCGCCGCCTGCTCGGCGACGAGCGACACCCGGGTAAAACCCGCCTCCTTGAGGACGCGCTCGGTGAGCGCTCCGCCGACGCCGTGCATCGCGGTCAGGGTGATCTTGAGGTCTCCCCGGTGGTCGCCGGCGGCCAAGGCCGCGGCGACTGCAACGTAGTCGTCGCGCGGATCGACCTGCTCAATGCGCTCCTCGTCCTGGGGGACCTCGTCGGCCGGGGCGGCTGCCGCGATGGCGGTGGCGATGCCAGCGTCGTGCGGAGGCACGATCAGGGCGCCCTGACCGGCGTCGGTGACGATGCTTCCGCCGAGGTAGACCTTGTAGCCATTGTCCTTGGCGGGGTTGTGCGAAGCGGTGATCATGATGCCCGCGTCGGCGTCGAGGGCGCGCACCGCGAAGGAGGTGAGCGGGGTGGGGTGCGAGACGGGGAGGGCCAGAGCCCGGCAGCCCGCCGCCGACACAACGCGCGCGGCCACACGGGCGAAATCGACGGAGCCGTGCCGGGCGTCGCAACCGATGACGACGCGAGGTTCGCGCTCGGTTTGCGTCTTGAGGTAGGCGGCGAGGCCCGCGGTCGCACGGATGACGACGGCGAGGTTCATCCGAGATTCACCCGGGCCAATCTCGCCGCGCAGACCCGCGGTGCCGAACTCAAGGGGCCCGTTCATCGCGGCCCGCAGTTCGGCCAGTGCGACCTCGTCACCCGCCGAAGCGGCCTCGACGGAAGCGAGGAGCGCTGAGGAGGTCTGGCCGTCCGGATCATGGGTGGCCCATTCGCGGGCCGTCGCGAGAAGCTGATCGTTCATCGCCTCACTCCTCGATGCCCTCGAGGATCGCGACCGTCGCCGATACGCCGAGACGCGAGGCTCCGGCCTCAATCATGGCGAGCGCGGTCGTGGCATCGCGGATCCCGCCCGAAGCCTTGACGCCAAGGCGGTCGCCGACCGTTTCGCGCATGAGCTTAACGGCGTGCACCGAGGCGCCACCGGCGGGGTGGAAGCCGGTGGAGGTCTTCACGAAGTCGGCCCCCGCGTTCTCGGAGGCGCGGCAGGCCATGACGATCTCCTCATCGGTCAGGGCAGCGGACTCAATGATGACCTTGAGGACGCGTGGAGCGGGGACGGCGTCGCGCACGGCGCGGATCTCAGCTTCGAGCTCAGCCTCACGGCCTTCTTTCACGAGGGCGATGTTGATGACCATGTCGACTTCGTCGGCGCCGTCCTCAACGGCGCGCGTGGCCTCGGCGGCCTTGATCTCAGGCTTGACAGCGCCCGAGGGGAAGCCCGCGACGCAGGCGACCATGAGGCCCTCGGGGGTCTCGAGGGGCAGCATGGAGGGCGAGACGCACACCGAGTAGGTGCCGAGTTCGGCGCCCTGGGCGACGAGGGCCGCGACATCGGCGGCGGTCGCCTCGGGCTTGAGGAGGGTGTGGTCGATCATCTGGGCGACTTCAGTCTTCTTCATGGTGGTGCCTTCCTCAGATCTGCGCCAGGGGTGGCGCGAGTTCCATCATCTGGGTGAACGCTGTCTCGCGTTCCTTTGCGGTTGTGGCTTCGCCCGGGACGGCGAAACCATTCGCCGGGCGTCCTTGCGCCGGGGTCCGATTAGACTAATCAGAGGTATTCCAAAGTGTCAAGCTTTACTTTTACATTTGTTTGCGACGAGGGCGGGGCTCAGGCGGGAGAGGATTCGGCGAGAAGCATCCTCGCGAGATCCTGATCGACCACGACATGCGTCGCCAAGCCCATCCGCAGAGCTGCCGCAAAAGCCACAGCCTTCTTCGGACCGCCCGCGACGAGCACGCGGATTGGACGCGAGGCAAGATCCTTCAAGGAAATGCCCACGGTCCTCTCATCGATTCCCGGCACCGCGATCTCGCCCTCGGCGGTGAAGAAGCGCGAACACGCATCCCCCACCGCCTTAGCGAGCAACTCAGTCACCTCGGATCCCTTGAGGCGGGAATGGCTAATCGCCAGGCTCTCGGCGGCGACGTCCCCGACCGTGAAGACCACGAGATCCGTCTGCCTGCCAGCCTCGAGGATCGCCGCGATATACGGGTCCGAGCACACGATCTCCAAGGTGCGGACATCCTCGAAGATCACCGGCAGGGGCAAGTAGCGCGGAATCGCATTGAAGGCCTCGCAGAAAGCCCTCATGACCTCGAAATCATTGGCCACCTCCGAGGAATGCGAGATCCCACCCTTGAGCTGCACGATCTCGATATCGCGCCTCAGCGTGCGACCCAGACGCGACGCGATTGCGTTCATCGTCCGCCCCCAAGAGACGCCGACGCTCATGCCGTCCTTGACGAGGGACTCGACGAGGCCGGCGCCGACGCGCCCGAGATCGTCAAGGTTCTCGCGCTCGGATGCACCGAAACCATGGACGACCCGCGCTTCAACCAAGCCGAATCGCTGAGCGAGCTGCTCGCCCAGCACAGACGAAGTCTCTCGTGGATCGTGGATCTCCACGGTGACGAACCCGGCCTTTTTCCCGCGTAGCAGGAGCTTGGCGACGGTCGGACGCGAAATGCCCATCTTAGCCGCAACTTCGGCCTGGCTCAGGCCACGCTCAAAATAGAGCCGGACGGCGTCGATCGCCTGTTCGTCTCTCTTATCCACTCCTCCTCCTTCCGAGTCGTGATCCGCTCCCCGATGCACGCAACCACGGGCATCCTTGCCAGGGGATCGGAATCGAAACGGGCATCAACTTTGACATCCCGCAAATCCCAAGATTAACAAATAGACACCCTACTCGTGAACGAAAATCATTTATTTACTTCTCAAAGACCCTTATTGTCCGCCCGAGTATGCGAATACAGAACATCCCAGTCGGGATCGAAGCACACATGGTTACCACGGGGCCCTCACCCTAGTAAGGGCCACCTTGCTCCATCAAACATGCCGAAGCCCCCACCACGCACTCGCCCTGCAACGGCTAAGCGGAGACGAGAAGCGCCCAAGCACGGCAAAGAACCGCGACCGTACGCACCTAGGCGATCCCACAATGGAGGTTGAAGAAGAAGTCAGCTTGGCTGATAGGGCGAGACCACCACATCCACCTTCTGCAAGTCTTTGACTTCCGAATAGCCGGTCGATGCCATGGTTCTCTTCAGGGCACCAACAAAGTTCAGGGAACCGTCTGCACGCGTCGAAGGACCGTAGAGAATCTGCTGCAGGCTTCCGGATGTGCCTACGTGAACACGCTGACCGCGAGGCATGTCTGGGTGCGTGGCCTCGGAACCCCAATGCCAACCGCGCCCGGGCGCTTCTTCCGCGCGAGCCAGAGCGGCACCCAGCATGACCGCATCCGCACCACAGGCGATGGCGCGCGATAAATCACCAGAACGCCCAATGCCACCGTCAGCAATGACGTGAACGTAGCGTCCGCCGGATTCATCCATGTAATCGCGACGCGCAGCGGCCACATCGGCGATTGCTGTTGCCATCGGGGCGTGCACGCCGAGCGATTGACGGGTCGAGTGTGCCGCTCCCCCGCCAAATCCGACAAGAACACCGGCGGCACCCGTGCGCATCAGATGCAACGCTGCCGTATTCGTGCAGACTCCACCAACAATGACGGGGACATCGAGTTCATAGATGAACCGCTTGAGGTTGAGGGGCTCAGATCGGCTGGAAACATGTTCTGCAGAGACTGTTGAGCCTCGGATGACGAAAAGGTCCACGCCCGCATCGACGACTGCTCGCCAGTACTTTTGGGTACGCTGAGGCGACAACTTACCTGCAACAACTACGCCGGCTTGCCGAAGTTGAGCGAGGCGAGCAGTGATAAGCGACGGCTTAATTGGTTCCGAATAGATCTGTTGGAGTCGCGCAATAGACTCGTCTTCTCCAAGATGGGAGATTTCTTCGAGAAGTGGCTCCGGATCTTCGTAGCGCGTCCATAGACCGTCCAGATCTAGAACACCCAACCCGCCGAGTTTTCCGAATGCGATTGCTGTTTCGGGGCTCATGACCGAGTCCATGGGGGCAGCCATGATCGGAATATCGACGTGGTAGGCGTCGATTTGCCAGCCGACGTTCACATCTTCGGGATCACGAGTGCGCCTTGAGGGAACCAGGGCAATATCGTCCAGACTGTAAGCGCGTCGCGCACGCTTTCCACGACCAATTTCAACTTCGTTGCTCACGACTTGATACTAACCACTTTGGGCCACTGACATGCGCTTTTGTTGATGATTGCAGCGTGGGTGCGATGAGGTAGTCGACGAGGCCGGCTTCGCCGACCTGATGATTGCCATTTTGTTTCTCCATGGTTTAGGCGACACTAGTTCCATGAATGAAAACACTTCTTGGATTGATCAGCCTTGGCTTGGTTTCGACACAGAGACAACCGGCACAAATCCTCTTTCGGATCGCCTTGTCACGGCTGCGCTTGTTTTGCGACGCGGGGGTATCAACCCGTCTGGCCCTGACGAAGTTGTCACATGGCTAGCTAATCCCGGGGTAGAGATCCCTGAAAGCGCCAGCGCTGTTCACGGGATTTCCAACGAAAAAGCTCAAACCCAGGGACGGAATATTTCCGAGGTTTTAAATGAGGTTGCTGATTCTTTGGTTGCGCACTGGCAACGCGGATTCCCTGTTGTTGTCTTCAATGCGGCGTTCGATATTACGTTGATGAATGCCGAGCTCACTCGCCATGGTCTGCAGACTTTGGAAGAACGCCTTGGTGGCCCTGTTGGACTCATTCTTGATCCGATCGTCCTTGATCGTCACTTCGATAAGTACCGGAAGGGAAAGCGAACCCTGACCACCATGGCACCGCACTACGGTGTGGATCCGGATCCGAATGCTCACACGGCAGAAGTTGACGTTTCGATGACATTAGACGTGTTGGCAAAGATTGCCCAGGCGTTTGGCGCTCCGCTCACGCTAAGCAACGCTCATGCGTTGATGGCATTGCAGGCCAGCGCTTTTAAAGAATGGGCTCAGGGGCTTGAAACCTACTTTGCACGTCAGGGTAAACCCCAGCAGATTGATTCCCAGTGGCCACAAAGGGCTCTCAATAGCTGAAGGGGTTAGCATCCCCATCATTAAACGGGTCGGTTAATGAAAGAGGTCGATGACCCAATAGAACGCCCTTGTTGCTATCGGGTCACCAGTCTTCAGCGCGCTGTCGCTTCCATGTGCGGGCGCAACTTCGTCCCATAGGTGGGACTGATTAGACGCGTGGTGGCCAGCGCTAAGCGCTGACCACCACTGTGACGTCACTTGGTATCGATCAGGTCTTTCCATGTGCGCTTCTCACCGACCAGAAGGCTGAAGTGCTTGTTCTGTTCAGCGATCGCCGCATCGGTTGCGGGATTCTTAATCAGTGCCGCAAGAACCTCGGGGGCAGCAGTGATAGCGCCAACGCCCTGGCGGACCAGTTCAAGAACCTGTTCAGAGTTTTTGAAGGAGGCAGCCAAAACATCAGCTTCCATCCCATACGACTTCAGCGTGCGGTGGATTTCGCTAGCAACGCGAACACCATCAATGCCGTAGTTATCCATGCGGTTCACGTAGGGAGCAACATAGCGGGCACCAGCCTTTGCTGCCATGAATCCCTGCATCGAAGAGTGAATGCCTGTTGCCGTCACCTGCATGCCCTCTGCGACAATGCGAGGAATTGCCGCGAAGCCGTCGCGAGTGACAGGAAGCTTCACAAATAGGTTGCCACCAATTTCTTCACGCAGAGCACGCGCTTCGGCAACCATATCGTCGGCTCGTTCCGACACGATCTGAACATGCAACTGCGACCCATAGGGCAGCAAATCTTGGATCTTATGCAGAACATCCAAAGGCTCTTTGCCCTCGCGGTACAAGATGGTCGGGTTAGTCGTAACACCGTCAATCGGAAGGTAGGACAGTGTCTGTTCAATTGCTTCGACGTTTGCATAATCGATCAGGATGAGCATGTGCGCGATCCCCTTTTTCAACAGTGTGAAAACATGTTCCGACAGGTTCAGATTAATGCCCATTTTGGCACAAAAATAGGACCCCCGTCGCATACGCAAAACCGCCTGCGACGAGGGTCAATACCTGTCAAACGTTTATCAGCGAGAAGACCCTGACGAATGGTAGTTCGGAGCTTCGCTGGTCATCTGCACATCGTGCGGATGAGATTCGCGCAGACCTGCAGATGTGATTCGAACAAAGCGACCATTCTTCTTGATCTCCTCGATCGACGAAGCCCCCAGATAGAACATCGTCTGATGCAGGCCACCAACAAGCTGGTAAATCACCGAGGCAAGTGAACCAGTGAACGGAACCTGCCCTTCAATACCTTCTGGAACGATCTTGTCATCACTGGTGACATCGGCCTGGAAGTAGCGGTCCTTCGAGTAGGACTTGCGACCACGCGAGCTCATTGCGCCCAGCGACCCCATACCACGGTAACGCTTGTACTGCTTACCATTCGTGAAGACAACCTCACCCGGGGACTCTTCACAGCCGGCCAGAAGCGAGCCGAGCATGACCGTATCAGCACCGGCCACAAGAGCCTTACCGATATCACCCGAGTACTGCAGACCACCGTCAGCGATCAGCGGAACACCGGCGGGCTTACACGCTTTAGCAGCCAAGTAAATTGCAGTAATCTGCGGGACGCCCACGCCAGCAACCACTCGGGTGGTGCAAATCGAGCCCGGGCCAACACCAACCTTCACCGCATCGACACCGGCATCAATCAGCGCTTGAGCACCTTCAGTGGTTGCGACATTGCCACCGATGATCTGAACGCCAGCGAACAACGGATCCGCCTTAATACGGCGAATCATATCCAGCGCAAGCTGGGCGCCACCGTTAGCCGTATCAACAACAAGAACGTCAACACCTGCTTCAGCGAGCGCGGTTGCACGTTCCCACGTATCACCCCAATAACCAACAGCAGCGCCGACAACCAGACGACCACGGTCATCCTTCGTCGCGTTCGGGTACTGCTCGGTCTTCACGAAGTCCTTGACCGTGATCAAGCCGGTCAACCTATTATTCTCGTCAATAATCGGAAGCTTCTCCACTCGATGCTCAGCCAGCAAAGCCTTCGCATCTTCACGAGAAATACCAACCTGACCCACAACAAGATCCTCGCGCGGGGTCATGCAATCGCGAACCTTCAGCGTTGCCCACTGGGATTCAGGGACAAAACGCAGGTCACGGTTCGTGATGATGCCAACAAGACCATTTTCTTCGTCAACAACAGGAAGACCAGACACACGATAGTGACCGCAAAGCTCATCAAGCTGTTCGATGGTCGCATCGGGACCAACAGTCACAGGATCTTCAACCATTCCAGATTCGGAGCGCTTCACCTGACGAACATGCTGCGCTTGTTCTTCAATCGAAAGATTGCGGTGAAGGATGCCAATACCACCCTGACGAGCCATGGCAATCGCCATACGAGCTTCAGTCACAGTATCCATTGCTGCAGAAAGCAACGGAACACGCAGGGTAATTTTCTTCGTCAGCCGCGACGTAGTGTCAACAGTGGATGGAACGACGTCAGTCAGCTCTGGGAGCAGAAGAACGTCATCGTAAGTAAGGCCAGTCAGTGAGAACGGATCATGCTCTAAAAAGTCTCCCATGAGCCAAGTCTAGGCTGTGGCTCAAGCCGGATAAAAACTTCGGACGAACCTCACAATTCCGAGTGGTCGTGTGCCCTCACCTGCGCTAATGCCGCCGCGAATCCCGGATACAAGCCAATACGAGGCAACAGCAACATCTGACCGACATGGTAGGCATCAGCCTTGCCTGCCCAGACAGTTTCACTCTCGTGTCCATCTGCGTCGACTTCATGGATCCAGCGTCCCGGGCCAGCATGAATGACCTGATCCGCCCACGCCACATAGCGAGCGAAACGCTCCGACTGGACCATGACGTCGTCATCATTACCTAGTTCTTCACTGACTTTACCCAGAGCGAGCGTTGCATTCACAGCTTCGCAAGCAACCCAGTGCATGCGAGTATCCACAACAGTCTTTCCATCAAAGTCCGTCGTGTAAACGATCCCACCCTTTTCGCTGTCCCAACCATCCTCATCCGCTCGATCAACAAGGCAATGCGCAACGTCATACATCCATTCACTCGGAGTATCCCCGCACGCAATGAGTGAGGCTCGACCATGCAGGATCAAACGCGCCCACTCAAACCCGTGTCCCGGAGTTGCACCGTAAGGACGGAAAGGATCAGCGGGATTTTCAATGAACATCTCGGGACAAACAACCCAGTTTTTATCGAAGTGCTCAGGCAAGCGCCAACCAAAGCGAGCACCAAGATCGGCAACAAAACGCATCATTTCGCGCGCACGATCCAACCAACGTCGTTCACCCGTCGCATCGAAGGCAGCAAGATACGCCTCGACCGTGTGCATATTCGCGTTCAGACCTCGATATTCTTCACACTCGCTCCAGTCGCGGTTCCACGAGTTCGCGACGCGCCCATACGACGGTTCCCACCAGTGCGCGTCCTGATCGGCAAGCGCTTCATCAAGCAACGCCCGGCCTCGTTCATGCCCAGCCAAATAGGAAGCGGCAGTCGCGAGAATCACGAACGCGTGCGCATAGGCTTCCTTGCGGATCGGCTCAACCGGGCGAGCATGTTCCCCCGTCGCATCCAGAGCGGAGAACCACCCGCCGTATTCATCGTCATGCAACGAGGTGGACAGCGCATCAAGCCCGTGCTCGACAAGACCAGACACTCCCTGGACACCACGCATCTCAGCAAGTGCAAACACGTACGTCATTCGACACGTAATCCACAGCTCAACGCCCTTGGACTCTGTAATAGCACCATCGGCATCCAGATAACCGAAGCCAGCAGGGCACGCTGAAGCTGAAGCGAACTCAACAAGCGCAGAGAAATCAGCATCAAAAGCGCCGATAAGAGCGGAATCATTCCAGGGGGTCTTCATTGTCACTCCCGGTCAAAAGATGTGCGTAACACCGATAAAGGTATCACTGCCTCAAGTTTCGATGAGAGGTTCTATGGGACTTGTTAAGACACAACCGAGGAAAGATCAACACCGGGCGCAAGTACCGCAAGAGTTTCTTCTACGCCGGCAGCAATTGTGCGCACGCGCAGGACGCGCTCATCAACGACCTTCGGAGCATCCGCGCCAACCAGCATGACATCAAGGTCAAGATCAGTAGTAAGACCATGAATAAATTTCTCGCAGGTTGCTCCAGAACCCATGACAATAGCCAACACGACCGGGCGTTCTTCGGTATGAAGCGCAACGCGAGCACACGCTCCCTGATCATCAACTGTCGCAGTCGAAACGACGCGCACATCGATGCCGTACCAGCCAAGAGCAACACCAAGAACGTGCGCTCCCAGCTCGTGGACAACGTCCGTAAGAACAACAACAGCCCCCGGGGCTGTCTGAGGAGAAACGCACTCGCTAGCAAACTGAGCAAGCACATCAAGGAAAGCGTTTTGAAGAATCGTAGACGGCGCACATCCAGGTTTCTGCCCGCATGTGGAGGCACGCAAGGTGTCGAGCGCTGGGCTGACTAAGCGACTCCAAGTATGAACAAGCCCCTCGTCGCCCACCGCGGAACGAAGGACATTCTTCAGCTGATGCCCGTGGCAGGCTGATACACAATTCAGTAGTTCAGAAACCGTATGAGGAACGGGCAGGTCTTCTTGACGTGAACGCGCAGGGGCCGTCGCCAACACGGTAGCGGCAGCATCTGCGGGAGAAACCCCCTGATGCACAAGGTCAACCATCGCGGTCAAACGCGCAACATCGCTGGCACGATAGCGACGATGAGTTCCTGCTTGGCGTTCATCTGGGCCAAGACCATAGCGTCGTTCCCAGGTGCGAAGAGTCGAGGGGGAGATTCCGAGACGAACGGAAACAGCAGTCACTGTCAGCGGAGCATCGACGCCTGAATCAGCTGAAGACGCAAGATGTGCGCGAGGCATGTCGTTTCCTTTCCGCTCGCCAGCTACCAACGTTTTTATTCAACGTTGTTCACCCCTACAACGATTGTTCACCGAAGAGCGAGCTTTCGCCACCGGAGCGAAGAAGATGTGTCAAGTAAGTGAGACAAATCTTCTTCATGGCATTCCGCATGTTTTGTAGCGATATATTCAGATTTTTCTCAGGTTTATTGCCTTTTCTGAGAAATAACTAAGAATGTATGAACGGGTCTTGAACAACTTACGAACAATATCTAAACTGATGGAGGCTGCTCGCGAAGAAGTACTTCGACTGGCAGTCACCGAATGAGAGGTACACATGTCTGACGTTTCACGTCTCCCCGGCCCAATGATCGACGCTTGGGATTGGCAGTACGACGGCGCATGCCGTGACCTCGACACCGAGCTCTTCTTCCACCCTGAAGGCGAACGCGGTTCAACGCGTCGCCGTCGCGCAGCAAACGCAAAGGCAATCTGCGCAACATGCCCCGTGATCGACCAGTGCCGCGAATACGCGCTGGCATCACAAGAGCCCTACGGCATCTGGGGCGGAATGACAGAAGAAGAACGACGCGAAGAAATACGTTCATCGCATCGTCAGCGTCGAGCGTCGTAATC
>NZ_JBHNPV010000022.1:0-9664 GCF_059082735.1 Actinotignum sp. usb-actsch-rep-73
ATGGTTTTGGTTGCTCCTTCAATTCATAGCCTTCAACCCACAGCATTTTCATAGGGAGATTCGGTGGTCTTCTCAGGTTGGGTGTCTACATTAATAGTCATCACAAAGAAATACGGCGAACGGACCACAAGGGTTCGTCAGCGCCGATGGAATTGTTAAGGAGACGCTATCGGGAGACTCTTTTCTGTGTTGATGGGATGCTTCAAAGGGCCAAGCCGCAAGGTTTGGCCCTTTGAAGCATCTACGCCACCATCACGTGGCGTATTGCCAGGATCAGGCCACACTCTCGAAGAGCCCAGTTGCACAAAGAAAAGCTTCAGGCTCCCGGCGCGCGCTCGGCAAGGAACCGCGTCAGAACAATGGCGCCAGCCTTCGATAGTGGCTCATTCCCATTCCCGCACTTCGGACTTTGAACGCACCTCGGGCACCCGTCCTCGCAGTCGCAGGATTCCAGGGTTGAAAGCACCATCCGCATCCACTCACCTGCGTTCTCAAATCCAGCGGAAGCATATCCAGCTCCACCACGGAACGCATCGTGCACAAACACAGTCGGCAGACCCGTGTCATCATGTTCCGCGGTTGACAGGCCACCCAAATCCCAGCGATCACACGTAGCCAAAAGGGGCAGGAGCCCAATCGACGTATGTTCGGCCGCGTGCAACGTCCCAGGCAGATCCTCGTTCCCGATTCCTAATCCGCGCAACTGCACCTGAGCGGCCGGCGACAATTCGTACCAGACCGCCTTCGTTGGCAGAGTATGCGTTGGCAGGTGAAGCTCGATGTTGCGAATGAACTCAAGCCTCGGCAGGCGCAACAGGTCGTAGTCGGTCACGCGAGTCGACACATCCACACTGCCAAACGACCAGGTCACAAGCCCATCGTCGGATGTCCACGTGTCGTCAATCGACGTGATCGACACGGACACACGTTGCTTGGCGCGCGTACGCAGGGGAGTGCGGACCTCTTCGACGAGCGCAATCCGTTGCTTCTCCTCAGGGGTCGGTGGCGCGATGTAAGAGATAGGTCGAGGCCGAGCGGACGAGGTGCCGGCGTCGGGTTGGCCCCCAAAAGAATCGCTGGCCGGCTGTGCGAGCGTGCCCGCACTCCGCTCCCGTGGCACGCCCCCGCCACTTCGCGCTTCCTTAGCAGGGGCGGCGCTCATCATCGGTGAATACTCCACGATGTGGTACGTCCGCCCCTGATGCACGTAAATCGCGTCGGCAAAAAGGTGTGCATCCGCGGATCCAGCGTCCATCGTGCCGATCACCGCGCCCGTGCGTGCGTCGACAATTTGCACGTCTCCCGACCCGCCTCGCAGGTCAGTCAGGTCGGCGGCCCTCTCTTGACGGGTGGCGTCCCAGTACCAGCCGGCTGGTCGCTCGCGAAGGTAGCCCTCGTCGGCAAGCTGGCGTGCAAGACGTGGGAACGAGGCCCCAAACAGCGCCAGATCTTCACCATCAGTGCGCTCAAGCGACAGTGGGATTTCCGAGGCCGCCGCACACAAATGAGGCGCCAACACCCACGGGTTGGTGGCATCAATGACGTTTGCTTCTACGGGGGCAAAAATCTGATCCGGGTGGTGAACAAGGTATTCATCCATCGGGTTATCGGACGCAACCAGAACAGAAACGCCCCCTGCCCCTGCGCGTCCGGCGCGACCAATCTGCTGCCAGAGCGACGCGCGAGTCCCCGGCCAGCCTGCAGTCACCGTCGCGTTCAAACCGGAGATATCGAGCCCCAGCTCCAGAGCAGATGTGGTGGCAACCGCACGCAATCGCCCGCTTCGCAACGCTGATTCCAAGGCGCGACGTTCCTCGGGTAAGAAGCCACCGCGGTACGCGGCAACACGCCCGGCCAGAGGCGAACCACGGGATGAGAGTTGATCGCGAACCTGCGCCGCAACCGACTCAGCACCCGCACGTGAACGAACAAATGTCAGAAGATTCGCGCCTTTTTCGATCATTGCGGCAGTCAGGGACGCGGCCTCGGTCTGTGCAGAAACGCGACGCATCGGCGCTTCCACAACGGTCTCTTCCCCTGCGACCGCTTTCAAGAATGCGCTCATATCCATTTCGGCCTCATCGGGGACGAGGCGCCCCTGCCAGAGGAACAACTGGTGGTCTGAAGCGGGCGAACCGTCGTTGGTCACGCCGATGCACGGGCGGGAGGTCATAGCCTCGCCGACGGCCTCGGGATCGCGGATTGTCGCCGACAGCATGATCATGATCGGATCAGCACCCAGATGGTGCGCGATGCGCAGCAGACGGCGGATGACCAGCGAAATGTGAGCGCCGACGACGCCACGCCAATGGTGGAGTTCGTCAATGACGATGTACTTCAAGGAAGCCAGGAATCGCGTCCAGCGTTCGTGGCCGGGGAGCATCACGTAGTGCAGATAGTCCGGGTTTGTCGCAATAATGTCGGCGTTGGCTCGCGCCCAATCCTTTGTTTCCCTCGGAGTATCACCGTCTGCGGTCACCGCGTGAACCTGACGCAGAGCAGAATCAGAGGGTGCAGCTGACAGTAACGCACACAGGTGTGCCATCTGGTCGGCGGCCAGTGCCTTCGTCGGCGAAATATACAGGCAGGTCGGGCGACGACGAATCTGCGAAATACGCCCGGAGTCTTCGGCGTTCACCAGGTCAGAGAGGATCGGGGTCCATGCTGGCGCAGACTTACCAGACCCCGTGCCCGTCGCGAGGACAACATCATTGCCCGATGCAATGGCATCCAGCGCCTCAACCTGATGAGACCACGGGCGAAGAGCACCTCGTGCTTTCCATGCTTCTACAACGTCGAGTGCAACCCAGGTGGGCCACTCAGCGGTGCGCTCGGCCCGCCCTTCGATGACGTGCATATCGATCAGACGATCATCGCCCGCACCGATATCCATCAGCAGACGCGCAAGATCACCGGCATTCGGGGACGGAATTGGGGCGAAGGAGGCGTCGGCGCGCGCAGGTGTTTCACCATCGAATTGACCGGCTATACCCGACGCGGGAACCTCGTTCACTTGCGCGGGTCAGTCCAACCGAGAGTCTGCTCGGCTGCCTGCTTCATGTATTCGATCGCCTTCAGACCCGTCGAAATGCCTGCGTCAATGTTTTCGGACAGCTGGTCGTTCGAGATCCCGGCGATCGCGTCGATGCTGAAATCAGCGCACACCTGCAGGTTTCCATCTTCGTCCGGCATTGAGTAGACGGTCGGGAAGTACATTTCGCGGTTCCACGAATCTGCGGCGGCAAAAACTTGCTGGGTTGACGACGCAAGCGGAATGTCGGCTGCCCACATCGCGCGGATCGTGATGAAACGGTTCGACGTATCCAGCATGATGAGGAATGGCGTCGTATCGAACATGGCACCGGCAACACGGCCTTCGCTGACCTGCTCCACCTGGAAGTTCTTATCCGAGAACGCCTTGAGCAGACGGTCGAAAGTAATCGGGTAGGGAGTCTGATCATCGTTCGGGACGGCAAAGGGAGCACTCATCAGTTGTCCTCCTGAATATCAAGCTCGTCAGACCACGTGACGAATTCTGGAAGTGCTGCTTCCAAGTCGGTAATAAACGTCAGGATCATCGACATCGACGACTCCCAGAACGCATCCAGCTGAGCCTTCGTGAACCCCTGTGACGCGACCACATTGCACTCGGCAATCAGGCCGAACTTCCCGGCGTCTTCGAGCGGAGCAAGGTACGCCTTGGGCAGGATGCGCGACGAGTTGCACGCCGAAACCTCGTTGACCAGTGCGGTGAACTGAGCGTCGTCGGTGGCAATTCCTCGCCACTGAGCACGCAACTGTAATACCTGCGGGTTCGACATATTCCAGAAGAAAACGGCGTTGCGCGTCGGGATCGCGAGTTCGGCCTCGCCGTATTCTCCGAACGAAACATCGCGATCGGAAAGCAACTGCCGAATCCGCTCGGTGCTGACGGGCGTCGTCGTGGACATCCAGATTCTCCTGAAGATGAAGGAACGAGGCCGTCCACCACCACGGATCGTGATTCGGCGAACGACGTTCGAAAGAGTTGGTTTACTCTATCGAAGTATGCGTACGCCGGCGCGTTCAAGCGCGCTTGTTCACGCCTGACCCGCTCTGTTCAGCGGATATGGGCGGGTTATCGATAAGGTATGTGCGTACCGTTTACTTGTATAGACCACGAAAATGGTGCGGACAGTCCCAGAGTCCTGCTTCGACACTTTCACCAGATGAAGCGGACAGTTCAAGGCAACAGGCACGAAGAGGTGACACGCGTATGCAACGCCCAAACGTTCCCCAAGCGCGCCAGCCTCAACCATCGCGCCTCAACCGACCACGAGGCACGCAAGCAGGCGCGGCCTCGTCCCCAACTAGACAGGCACCTGCCCGCGGGACGTCAACGAGCCACTGGTATGCGCGCCGGCTTCGTCGAAGGATCGTTTCGGCGATCGCATGTGTGATCGGCGCAGTTGTTATCAGCTATGTCGCCGTCACGACGCCCGCTGGGCAGGCTCTGGACACCCTGTTCATGGAAGCCGCGATCCGCTGGAGTGACAGCGCAGGCAACCTGACGCATCTGATCACATCCATTGCATCTGTTCCCGTGATGATCATCGTCGGCGCAATCGTGTTTGTTGTGGCAGTGATCCGTCGTCGCCCAACATTGGCGGGTCGAGCAATGTTTGTCGTGATCGGGGCTAACGCAACAACTCAGATCGCAAAATACCTGCTGGATCGGCCAAACCTCGGCGTGACAACAGACGTTGCAAACTCCCTGCCATCTGGGCATACAACAGTTGCCATGGCGATCGCGCTTGCTCTGGTCATGGTTGCGCCACCGTGGCTTCGCGCACCTTCAGCGTGGGTTGGCTGGGTGTGGACTGCCCTGATGGGGATATCGGTGATGATCTCAGCGTGGCACCGGATCGCGGACGTCGTTGTCGCGTTCCTGATTTGTGGCGCCTGGGCGCTGGCATTGGCGCCGATTGAACACCGCACACGACATATCGGCGGGATGCGCACGTACGTCGCAATGGCCTTGGTGATTGGCTTTATCGTTGCCTCGATCTTGACAGTTGTGGCGCTTGCGGGCGTAGACGTGTCAGCGGTCGCAAACCCCGGACCGTCCGGATACGGCTTCGCCGAGTTCCTTGAAGAATCTCCCAGTCGCGCGCGCATTCTGGCTATCGCGGGCACACTGTGGGTTGTTGTGATTTCCGGCTGGGTCATTGATGAGGTCGATTCACTCAGTGGGAACGAACGCTAATTCTTGTTATCCGGCGCGTGCCTAGAGTCGACACTCGCCCGCCTTCAAAACGACGATCGGGACGTTGGTCCCGTTTTTGCGTTGGTGTGTGTCGTGATCGAAAGATACTAGGGCGTGTTGCGTCAAAGAGACTCGATTTCACTTGAGCAACTACATATAGTGGTGAGCGTTTCGCGCAAGCACTAGATGTAGTGTTTGCGTTCGTGTCTGACCGTTGGGAACGCACCGTTTCCACTGGTCAGAGCTTTTCCTCAACGAAGAATCGCCAAAGGTCAACCAATGAACGCCCCTGAAAAAGCCTCGCCATCCACACTATCCCCGCTCGCGGAAAACACCAGCACCCAATTGCGCTATGACGTTGATGCGCTGGGAACTGTCGACGAATACCTCGACCGTTCTGACTGGCGAGTCAACGCAAACGCGAACCAGGGATACTCGCTCGGTGGCCTGATCCTGAATTCAGCCGGCAAGATCATTGCGAACTACTGGCTCGAACAGGTCTACACCCGTGAAATTGGCGAAGCGCACCGCCGGGGTGACTACCATATCCACGACCTCGACATGTTCGCCGGCTACTGCGCAGGCTGGTCGCTGAAACGCCTGATCCAGGAAGGCTTCAACGGTGTGGGTGGCGCGATTGCTTCCGGACCACCCGCACACTTCTCTTCCGCATGTGGTCAGATTGTGAACTTCCTTGGCACCCTGCAGAATGAATGGGCCGGCGCTCAAGCGTTCTCCTCGTTCGACACCTACATGGCGCCCTTCGTCCGCCTGGACAACATGGAGTACGACGAGATCGTCCAGTGCATGCAAGAACTGATCTACAACCTCAACGTTCCGTCGCGCTGGGGTAGCCAGTGCCCGTTCACGAACCTCACCTTCGACTGGACGTGCCCGGATGACCTGGCAGAGGAATACCCGCTGATCGCCGACGAGGTCTGCGATTTCACCTACGGCGAGCTCCAGCATGAAATGGACCTCATCAACCAGGCCTTCATCGAGGTCATGACCGGTGGTGACGCCGACGGTCGCGTCTTCACCTTCCCGATCCCGACCTACAACATCACCCCGGATTTTGATTGGGATACGCCGAACACGGATCGCCTGTTCGAAATGACGGCGAAGTACGGCCTGCCCTACTTCCAGAACTTCATCAACTCCGACCTTGACCCGCACATGATCCGCTCGATGTGCTGCCGCCTGCAGCTTGACCTGCGCGAACTGCTCAAGCGCGGCAACGGTCTGTTTGGCTCGGCAGAATTGACGGGTTCAATCGGCGTGGTGACGATCAACATGGCGCGTCTCGGTTACCGTTTCGCCGATGACGAAGCAGCCCTCATCGCTGAACTTGATCACCTCATTGACCTTGCCTCACAGTCCCTTGAATTGAAGCGTGAAACGATCCAGTTCCACATGGATCGCGGTCTGTTCCCGTACTCTCGTCGCTACCTGGGAAGCCTGGACAACCACTTCTCAACGGTCGGCGTGAACGGCATGAACGAGATGGTCCGAAACTTCAGTCACGATGATTACGATCTGACCGATGAACGCGGCTTCGACATGTGCGTCCGCATCCTCGACCATATTCGTGATCGTATGGTGGAGCTTCAGGAAGCCACAGGCCACCTCTACAACCTCGAAGCGACGCCGGCTGAAGGTACGACCTACCGTTTCGCGAAGGAAGATGGCAAGCGCTACCCGGGCATCCTGCAGGCGGGAACCGCGACCGAGCCGTACTACACGAACTCGTCCCAGCTTCCCGTTTCCTACACGGACGACCCCTTCCAGGCTTTGGAGGATCAGGAAGTCCTGCAGTCGAAGTACACGGGTGGCACGGTTCTGCACCTGTACATGGGTGAGCGCATTTCGTCCGGCGCAGCGTGCAAGGAATTGGTTCGCCGTTCCCTGACTGCGTTCAAGGTCCCGTACATCACGATCACGCCGACCTTCTCCATTTGCCCTGTTCACGGCTACTTGGCTGGCGAGCATGAGACGTGCGAAAAGTGCGCCGCCGCCCACCCGGATCGCGAGCCCCAGCAGTGCGAGGTCTGGACCCGCGTCATGGGCTACTTCCGCCCAGTCCAGTCCTTCAATATCGGCAAGAAGGGCGAATACGCTGAGCGCACAATGTTCAGCGAGGATGCCGCTTCCCACCACGGCGAATTGGTGTCTGCGTTCCCGCCGGTTGGCGAGCGGTGAACACTGGTCAAATCGGTCTGACGCTCGCTTCCGGGCCTCGTGAATTTACCCCCGACGACCTGCAAATCGCGGGACTTGTCCCCATGTCGACGGTGGACTGGCCGGGAAAGTTCGTCGCGTCCGTCTTCTGCCAGGGGTGCCCGTGGGAGTGCGCGTACTGTCAGAATTGTGCGATCCTCGACCCGAGAATCCCGGGCGTCGTCGCGTGGGATGCTTTGGAACGCCTACTCGCGCGACGGCACGACCTACTTGACGGCGTCGTCTTCTCTGGCGGGGAAGCGACACGTCAGTTGGCGCTCATCCCCGCAATGAGACGTGTTCGAGACCTCGGATTTGCCGTCGGACTGCACACCGCGGGTGCTTATCCCGCGCGCCTTCGCACCCTCCTCGAAGAAGGGCTCGTCGACTGGGTCGGCCTGGACATCAAGGCACTCCCTGAGAACTACCCATCCGTCGTCGCCCGCCCCGGCAGCGGAGAAAAAGCGTGGGAAGCCCTCGACATCCTGCTCGACTACGCCGATGAAGCGCACCGCGGTGCGCACGCCAGCCGAGTCATGGGGGACGAGGCCGGGACCCGCGCGCACATTACGCCTGTCGTTGCCGGAATTGATTACGAGGTCCGACTGACCGTCTACCCCGGAGGGCCGGGGGATGGACTGGATGTCGCTCTCGCGCTCAAAGAGCGCGGGGTAGCCTCGTTCGCGCTCCAGCAGGCTCGCGCCCAAGGAACCCCCGATGCCTTCATCGCCGAACAAGCGGGATGGGATGAGCAAGTACTGGCGCTCGCAGATGCGTGCGAGGCGCTCGGCTTTGAAACCTTCACGCGCCGGCTTGCTTGAATGCCCTAGCTGTCGGTGACGTACCTTCATAGAGCGGGCATGAGGTGAATGCAGATCGTTTCACGCGCGCGAACACCGCGATTTGCCCATGGTGAACGCTAGAGTGAATAGCACAAGCTCAATGGTCGCAAGACAACTCGTGTGCCAAAGATATGAAGGAATGCCATGGCTACGTCTGAAAATGCTCCCGATGCGGTACTCGCTGTCGCGGACCCCAACACCAGCGCAGATGATCTTCGTCTGATTGCTGCGGTGCGTCCAGACTTGCATACGGCAATCGCAGCCCACCCGAATGCCTACGCTGGCCTGCTTGACTGGATGGAGTCACTTGGCAATCCAGAGGTTGTCGCTGCAGTCGCACAGCGTCGTGCATTCGATGCGGGGGCTGTGCCAGCTAGCGCACCTACGGCTCAGTCGGCCGATGCCTCAACCCCAACGTTCGTTGATGCGATTGAACAGCCGGACACTCAGGTACAAGAGCCGGCGCAGGACGTTACCCTTGAGTCTACTCAGGTCGAAGAAGAGCCAGAAACCACGGTTGACCAAGTCACCATGCCCAGCCAGGGGCAGATGCCCGTTGGCTACATGCCCGCAGGTACAATCCCGCAACAGGGATACCAACAGCCCATGAACTACCAGGGACAATACCCCGTTCAGGGCGTGTCGATGCAGCCTGCAAAGAACTCCACGAACAAAACACTGGTGATCATTCTGGCCGTCCTAGCGGTGATCGCGATCGTTCTTGCTATTGGCGCTGTTGGAGCATTCGCCGGTTGGTTTGATTCAGGTTCGTCGAGCGACACGTCCGCTGATTCAATGACGCAGTCGGCTCAGACACATACGCAGGCGCAAACTCCCGCGCAACCGCAGTCGGCGAAGCCAGAGGTAAAAGAAAAGTATCCGGCGCCGTCAAGCGCCATGGTTGCTGATACGTTCTCAGCTCCGTCCGGTAATATCATCTGCACTCTTGGCGGAGACATGGTTTCCTGCCAGATCAATGAAACCCACTGGACTGGCGCGGCTGGGTATGAGGTGTGTGGTGACAACCGAGGCGCACTCTTCACCGTCGACTCCAAGAACACGAATTATTCCTGCTCCAACATTGACCCGCCGATGAACGGCAAATACATCAGCTCCCTCGCGTACGGCTCGTACGTGAAGAACGGAAATGTCGCCTGCATCTCAACTCAAGACGGTATCTCCTGTTGGAACACGATTTCCGGCAATTCCTTCGCTGTTGCTCGCGAAGGCTGGATGTTCGATACCAAGGGTGAAATCTTGCCGTCCCAGTTCATCTGGAACCAATGAGCTCCACGTCTGAACGCCACAACTAGGGAACACGCGAGTAAGGGAACATGCGAGCGCCTCATAGGCTCGCGCC